>CAZPJF010000082.1:0-11494 GCA_964586095.1 uncultured Gemmatimonas sp.
ACCCCGAAGTGCTCGGCGGTGCCGCGCCCCGTGGCGCCCAGCACGCCGGTGGCGTGGGAGTCGTCCATGATCACGATCGCGTCGTGGTCGCGCGCGACCTGCAGGATCTGCGGCAGTTTCGCGATGCTCCCTTCCATGGAGAAGACGCCGTCGGTCCAGATGATCCGGCGGCGGGCGCCCTTGTTGGCCTTGAGCTTCTCGACGAGGTCGTCGAGGTCGGCGTGCTTGTACACGCCGGTGGTGCACTTGGTGATGGCCTTCGCGAGCCGCACCGAGTCGATGATCGACGCGTGGTTGAGCGCGTCGGACACCACGAAGTCCCCCTCCTCGACGATCGACGCCGTGAGGCCCTCGTTGGCATTCCACGCCGACACGTAGCTCATGGCCGACTCGGTGCCGACGAAGCGGGCGAGGGCCGCCTCGAGCTCGCGGTGCACGGTGAAGGTGCCGCAGATGAAGCGCACGCTGGCGGTGCCGGCGCCGTAGCGCTTGAGCGCGGCGATCCCGGCGTCGACGACCTCGGGCTGGTCGCAGAGCCCGAGGTAGTTGTTCGAGCTCAGGATGAGGACCTCGCCGCGCCCCTCCATCCGCACGCGCGCCGACTGGGGCGAGGCCAGGAAGTTGAGGCGCTTGTAGGTGCCCTTGGCGACGAGGTCGTCGAGGCCGGACTGCAGCTGCGAGACGAAGGCGGTGTTCATGGAGGAAAGTTGAAGGCTGAAGGAGGAAAGGTGAAGCCTGCCCACCGCGGCAGCACACCGCCTTCATCCTCCATCCTCCATCCTTCACCCTATCTCGAACACCACCTTCCCCGCCTCCCCCGCCTTGATCACCGCGATCGCCTCCGCGTGCGCCTCCAGCGGGAACCGGTGCGTGATCACCGGCGTCGGGTCGAACTGCTTCGCGCGCAGGAACTGCGTCATCTGGATCCACGTGTCGTACATGCGGCGCCCGACCACGCCATAAACGGTGATCCCCTTGAAGATCACCTCGGTCGCGAAGTCCACGTCCATCGGCTTGGCGGGGATGCCGAGCATCTGCACCCGCCCGCCCACGCGCACGAGCTGGAACGCCTGGTGGATCGCGGCCGGCACGCCGCTCATCTCGAGCACCACGTCCACGCCGAGCCCGTGCGTGGCGGCCTCCACCGCGGCCTGCGCCTGCGAGGGGTGCACCGCCGAGTGCGCGCCCATGGTGCGGGCGAGCTCGAGGCGCCGCGGGTTCACGTCGCTCGCCACGATGTGCGACGCCCCCGCCGCCTTCGCGATCCCCACCGCGAAGATCCCGATCGGCCCGCAGCCGGTCACCAGCACCGTCGCGCCCGGCAGCTCGGTGCCGTGCAGCGCGGTGTGGAACGCGTTGCCCATCGGGTCGTGGATGCCGCCGATCGTGAACGGTACGTCCGCATCGAGCGGCCACACGTTCGACGCCGGCATCGCGATGTAGTCGGCGAAGGCGCCGTCGCGGTCCACGCCGATGATCCGCGTGTTGGGGCAGACGTGCGCGTTCCCGGTGCGGCAGAGGTGGCAGTGCCCGCACACGATGTGCCCCTCGGCCGTCACGCGGTCGCCGACCTTCACGTCGGTCACGAGGGCGCCCACCCGCTCCACGACGCCGGCGAACTCATGGCCGACGGTGAACGGCGGCTTGCAGCGGCCCTGCGCCCAGGCGTCCCACTCGTGGATATGCACGTCGGTGCCGCAGACGCCGGCGGCCTTCACCTTGATGAGGACCTCGTCGTCGCGGATCGCGGGGACGGGGACGTCCTTGAGGACGAAGCCTGCGGCGGGGGCTGCCTTGACCAGGGCGCGCAACGGGGGGCTCGGGAGCTGGGGTGATATATTCGGTATCGCGACGCGACGTAGAAACGTCGCCGGGCCGGGGGCCCGTTGAAAGGGGGCGCACCGAGGAGGATCGTGGGACCGCCGCGCACGGGGGATCTCGAGGAACAGGGGCTCGGCGCCCCGGCGCTCGGCGTGGCGCTCGGGGTCTTCGGCGCGCTCGCGTGGCTCACCAGTCCCTCGCTCGGCACCTTCCGCGGCGCGATCATCCCCTGGCCGGCGCACGGCATGGCCATCGCGCTCATCCTCGCCGCGCCGCGGCGCGCGCGCGTCGCCGTCTCGTGCACCATCGGCCTGCTGCTGCTCGTGGCCCTCTGGCCGGCCTCGCGCGCGATCGGCATGGCGCCGCTTCGCCTCCTCGCCGCCGACACGCTGCTCGTGGGGGAGGCGGTCGCGGTCGTGCTGCTCTACGAACGCTTCGCGGGGCGCACCACGCCGCTGGCGGGGACCACGCCCTACGCGACCTTCCTCGCCGCGACCCTCATCGGCACGCTCCCGACCACCGCGATCGCGAGCCTCACCGTGCGCCTCTCGCCCGAGGCGGCCGCCGGCTACTCAGCCTTCCCGTGGTGGTCGGCGGCCGTCACGAGCGGCGCGACGCTCGCCGGCCTCGTGCTCGCGGTGCTCCCGAACGCGCCGCACGCCGAGCGCGGGCGCTCGCCGCTGAGCGTGGAGTTCGCGGCCCTCGCGCTCCTCTACGTGGTCGCGCTCCTCGCGGCCTTCCTCGAGTGGGGGCCGTTCGCGCGGGGGCTCACGCCGGCGATCGCCACGCTCCCGTTCCTCGCGTGGGCGGGCATGCGCTTCGGCGTCCGCGGGTTCGCGGTCATCGCCGCGCTCCTCACCGTGGCGGTGCTGCTCAGCACGGTCCAGAACGTCGGGCCCTTCGGGCGGCTGCAGCTCGACGACGCCGAGCGCCTCCGGCGCGCGTGGGTCTACCTCGCCTCGCTGGTGGGGCCGGCGATGATCTTCCCGGTGGCGTTGGCGGAGCGCGAGGAGGCGACCCGCCGCACCCGCGGGGCGCTGGCGCAGCTCCAGGCGGTCTTCGCCGGCGCCAGCGACCTGATCGCGGCGCTGGACCGCGACCTCACGCTCATCGCGGCCAACCCCGCGTGGATCGACGAGTTCGCGCGCATCCACGGCGTGCAGCCGCGCATCGGCTTCTCGGCGGCGCAGCTCTACGGCGCCGAGACGGGCACCGGGGGCGGGGAGGGCCCGGGGGCGAGCCCCGGGGAATCGATCCGCCTCTGGCGCCGCGCCGTCGCCGGGGAGCGCTTCACGATCGACCGCACCTTCGTCCGCACCGACGGCGTCCGCGTCGAGTACGAGGTGACGTATGCCCCGGTGCTCGACGAGCAGGGCGAGATCGTCGGCGCGTCGCAGGTGCTGCGCGACGTCTCCGCGCGCCGGCGGCGCGAGGCCGACGAGGCCGAGTCGCGCCGGCTCGAGAGCATCGGCCGCCTCGCCGGCGGCGTGGCGCACGACTTCAACAACCTCATGACGGCGGTGATGGGGTACGGCGAGCTGCTGGCCGCCTCCTTCCCGCCCGACGACCCCCGCCGCGAGGACATCGGCGAGATCCAGCGCGCGGCGGCGCGGGCCGGCGAACTCACGCAGCAGCTCCTCGCCTTCGCGCGTCGCAAGGAGGTGCGCCCCGTGCGGCTCGACGTCGGCGAACAGCTCGTCGGCGTGCGGCGGCTCGTGAGCTCCCTCGTGGGGCCGTCGGTCGACTTCTCGATCGTGGTCGCGCCCGGGCTCCCGCGCGTGCTCATGGACCCGGCGCAGTTCGACCAGGTGATCCTCAACCTCGCGGTCAACGCGCGCGACGCGATGCCCGAGGGCGGGTCGCTGCGGGTCGAGGTCGACGAGGCCCCCGGCGGGGGCGTGCGGATCGCCGTCTCCGACACGGGGGTCGGCATGCCCCCCGAGGTGCTCGCGCGCGCGTTCGAGCCCTTCTTCACCACGAAGCCGGTGGGACAGGGCACCGGGCTCGGCCTCTCGACCGTGCACGGCGTGGTGCACCAGGCGGGCGGCGACATCGACGTCGTGAGCGCGCCGGCGCAGGGGACCACCTTCCGGATCGTGCTCCCGGCCGCCCCCGCGCGCGCGACGCCGGCGTCGGGCACGGCCGCGCCGGAGGCGGCGCCCGGCGCCGCTACACGAGCGCCGGCCTGACCGCCTCCACGCGCACCGCGCACACCTTGAACTCGGGGATCCCGGACGGGCCGTCGAGCGCCGGGTTGGTGAGGAGGTTCGCCGCCGCCTCGCGGTAGTGCATCGGGATGAACACCTGGCGCCGCGCGACGCGCTCCGAGAGGCGCACCGCGATGCGGATCCGGTTCCGGCGCGAGGTCACCTCCACCTCGTCCCCCTCCTGCACCCCGAGCTCGGCCGCGTCGGCGGGATGCAGCTCCACCGTCGCCGTGCTCTCGCGCGCGTCGAGCGCGAACGACCGGCGGGTCATCGACCCGGTGTGCCAGTGGTACATCTGCCGGCCGGTGTTGAGGAAGAACGGGTACGCCTCGTCGGGCAGCTCGGCGGGCGGCAGGTACCCCACCGCCACGAACCGCGCGCGGCCGTCCGGCGTGGGGAAGCGGTCGGCGAAGAGGAAGTCCGTCCCCTCGTGCGCCGCGTCCGGCACCGGGTACTGGAGCCCGCCCGTGCGCGCCGCGAGCCGTGCGTGCGACACGCCGCGCCAGCTCGGGGTCACGCGCGCGATCTCGTCGAAGACCTCGGCGGCCGTGGTGTACGGCGTGGGGACGCCGAGCCGGCGGGAGAGGTCGAGCACGATGCCGAGGTCGTCCCGCGCCTGCCCCGGCGGGTCGACCGCCTTCCGCGAGAGCTGGATGCGGCGCTCCGTGTTCACGAACGTGCCGTCCTTCTCCGCGAAGCTCGAGCCCGGCAGGACCACGTCCGCGCACCGCGCGGTCTCGGTGAGGAAGAGGTCCTGCACCGCGAGGAACTCGAGGCCGAGGAACCACGCCTCCGCGTGGGCCACGTCCGGGTCGGAGATGATCGGATTCTCGCCCATGATGTACATCCCGCGCACCGGCGAGTCCTTCCCGACGATCTCCGTCACCTTGCGGCCGACGGTGGGGCTCAGCCGCTCCGCGGGCACGCCCCACGCGGCCGCGTACTCCGCGCGCACGGCGGGGTCGTCCACGCGGCGGTAGTCGGTGAAGGCGAACGGGATCGCCCCCATGTCGGAGGCGCCCTGCACGTTGTTCTGCCCGCGGATCGGGATCATCGGCGCGCCCCACCGGCCGATCATGCCGCAGGCGAGCATCAGGTTGAGCAGCGACGTGACGATGTCGGTCCCGGTGTGGTGCTGCGTGAGCCCCATCGCCCAGAGCGTCGCCGAGCGCGGCCCGCGCGCGTAGGCCTCGGCGGCGCGCCGGATGAGCGCGGCCGGCACCCCGGTGATGCTCTCCGCGACCTCGGGCGTGTAGCGGCCCACCGCCTCGCGGACCGCGTCGAAGCCGGTCGTGCGCTCGGCGATGAACGCGGCGTTCTCGAGGCCCGCGCGGAGGATGTGGTGCAGCATCGCGTTGAGCAGCGCGACGTCGGTGCCGGGCACGAGCTGCAGGTGGAGGTGCGCCCGCGCCGCGAGCTCGATCCGCCGCGGGTCGGCGACGATGAGCGTCGCGCCGCGCTTGAGCGCCCGCTTGATCGCCGCGCCGAACACCGGGTGGCTCTCGGTGGTGTTGGCCCCGAGCACGAAGATCACCTCCGACTCGTGCTCCACCTCGCGCATGGAGCCCGAGGCCGCCGACGTCGCGATCGCCCGCTGCATGGCGCTCACCGATGACGAGTGGCAGAGCCGCGTGCAGTGGTCGACGTTGTTCGTGCCGATCCCGGCGCGGAACAGCTTCTGCAGGACGTAGTTCTCCTCGTTGGCGCACTTGGCGCTCTGGAAGGTCGCGAGCGCGTCCGGGCCGTGCGCGTCGCGCAGCCGCGCGAGCTGCTGCGCGGTGAGCTCGAGCGCCTCCTCCCAGGTGGCCTCGCGGAACGGCGCGAACCAGTCGGCGGGGGTCGCGATCCGGTCGCGCGGGTCGCCGAGCGCCGCGACCTGCGCGGCCTCCGCGCCGGCGTCGGTCCGGCGGCGGAACGGGTTCGTGCGCGGCCGATGGTCCTTGGCCTCGTGGCCCTCGGCCTCGACCGCCACCCACGGGCCGCCGCGGCGCGGCCAGCGCGCCGCCTCCGGGTGCGCGGGATCGAACCGCCAGGTCCCCGCGGCGTCGCGGAACCAGCCGTGGCGGATGAGCGGCGCGGTGAGCCGGTCGCGGTGCAGCACGAAGTCGGTGCCGAAGCGGCCCTTCACGCAGGTGGAGCCGGCGTTCGGCGTCGCCTCCTCGATCCACGGCGACGTGACGCGCGTGACCTGGCCGCCGCGCACCTCGAGGTCGAGCTGGCATCCCACCGCGCAGTACGGGCAGACCGAGCGCACCTTCGTGGCCGGCTCGTCCATCACGCCGGACCGCATCCGCGCGAGCGGCAGGATGTCGTGGATCGCGCCCGTGGGGCAGACGCGCACGCACTCGCCGCACCAGGTGCACCCCGCATGCTCGGGGTTCCCGTCCGCGCCCACGATGATCTCGGCGCGCTCGCCCCGCTCGGCCATCTCGAGCACGCCCACCACCTGGATCTCCTCGCAGGCGCGGACGCAGCGCGTGCAGAGGATGCAGGTGCTCATGTCGTGCGTGATGATCGGGTCGGTGGGGCGCTCGTCGCCGGTGCGGAGCGGGTTGTCGCCCGAGCGCGCGCGCGGCACCTGGTACCGGTGCACGAGCTGCTCGAACTCGTTCCGGCCGTGGTCGTCGGGGATCTGCTCCGCCGGGTACCGCTCGAGCAGCAGCGAGAGCACGCCCTGGCGGTTCTTCACCGCCGCCTGCGACTCCGTGTGCACGACCATCCCCTCGGCCGCCGGCGTCGCGCAGGCGGGGACGAGCTTGGCCGTGCCCTCCACCGACACGAGGCAGATCCGGCAGTTGCCGACGGTCGGGAGCTGGGGGTACCAGCAGAGCGTCGGCACGTCGACGCCCGCGGCGCGTGCCGCGTCGAGGATCGTCGCGCCTGGGGCCGCCTCGCACGGGCGGCCATCGATCACCAATCGGGTCATGCGGAGAAACTCTCGCCTCGTCCGGGGTGTCCGTACATTCGTGGACCGGTGCACCGAGCGCAACGCCCGTGCCTTGCGATGCGTTGTCGCACGGGCGAACGTGGCGGGGCCCGCACGCATCGTCGCGCGCCGTCCGCCCCCTGCTTCCTCCCTCCTTCAGCCTTCCCCGAGGTCTGCCGTGTCCGCCACCCGAAGGGAGTTCCTTCAGCAGTCCGCCGCCGCGGCCGCCGCCGTCGGGCTCTCCTCCTCGCTCGCGCGCCCCGTCGCGGCGCAGCCCCACGTGTTCCAGGGCGACCCGTCGCACAAGGAGCTCGTGCTCCGGGCGATCGACGCCGCCAAGGCCGCCGGCGCCGAGTACGCCGATGCCCGCATCTCGAGCGCGCGGTCGCAGAACATCGGGACCCGCGAGCGCCGCGTGACCAACATCGGCGACAACGAGACCTTCGGGTTCGGCGTCCGCGTGCTGGTCGCCGGCACCTGGGGCTTCGCCGCCTCGAGCAACCTCACGCCCGACGAGGTCGCGCGCGTCGCGCGGCAGGCGGTCGCCCAGGCCCGCGCGAACCGGGCGGCGATGGTGCGCCCCGTGCAGCTCGCCCCGGTGCATCATCCCCCGGTGCCCAACGGCGTCTGGCGTTCGCCCATCAAGGTCGACCCCTTCACGGTCGCCATCGAGGACAAGGTCGCCTACCTCCTCGAGGCCAACGCCGCCGCGATGGCCGCCGGCGCGCGCTTCGTCAACTCGCAGATGTTCTTCCTCAAGGACGAGAAGACCTTCGCGAACACGCTCGGCACCGTCACCCAGCAGACGATCTTCCGCGCCCAGCCGGGGATGACCGTCACCATGGTCTCCCCCGACAACCGCGACTTCCAGACGCGGCAGAGCACCGACATCCAGCCCAAGGGGCTCGGCTACGAGCACGTGCTCGACGCGGACCTCAAGCGGCACGCGGCGCGCTGGGTCGAGGAGGCCCGCGAGAAGCTCACCGCCAAGCCGGTCGAGGTGGGACGCTACGACCTCATCCTGCACCCCACGCACCTCTGGCTCACCATCCACGAGGCGATCGCGCATCCCACCGAGCTCGACCGCGCGTACGGCTTCGAGGCCAACTACGCCGGCACGAGCTACCTGGCGCCGCCGGAGGAGAAGCTCGGCAAGTTCCGCATGGGACCCGAGCACATGAACGTCCTCGCCGACCGCTCGGCGCCGGGCTCGCTCTCCGCCTGCGGCTGGGACGACGAGGGCGTCCAGCCGGAGGACTTCTACATCGTCAAGGACGGCATGTTCGTGGACTACCAGACCACCCGCGAGCAGGCGATGTGGCTCGACTGGTGGTACAAGCAGCAGGGCAAGCCCACCCGCTCGCACGGCTGCTCCTACGCGCAGACCTGGGCCGACGTCCAGTTCCAGCGCATGCCCAACGTGAACCTCCTCCCGGGGGAGCGCGACATCGGCTGGAACGACCTCATCGCCGCCACCGACAACGGCATCGCCATCATCGGCGACGGGTCGTTCTCGATCGACCAGCAGCGCTACAACGCGCAGTTCGGCGGCCAGCTGTTCTACGAGGTCAAGAACGGGAAGATCACCGGCATGCTCAAGGACGTCGCCTACCAGATCCGCACCCCCGAGTTCTGGGCGGCGATGGACATGATCGGCGGCAAGTCGAGCTACGAGCTCGGCGGCGCCTTCGGCGACGGCAAGGGCCAGCCGGCCCAGAGCAACGCCGTGAGCCACGGCTGCCCGCCCACGCGGCACCGGCAGGTGAACGTGATCAACACCGGGAGGACCGCCTGATGCCGGCCCGGTCGATCTACGCCATCGCCCCGCACCTCACGCGCGCCGAGTGCGAGGCCATCACGAAGAAGGTCCTCTCGTTCGCCACCGCCGACGAATGCCGCGTCACGGTGAACAGCGGCATGCGGCAGAACACCCGCTTCGCCGTGAACCAGGTCTCCACCGCCGGCGACGACTACAACGCGTCGGTGACCATCCGCGCGGTGATCGGCAAGCGGGTGGCGAACGTGACGGTGAACCGGCTCGACGACGCATCGCTCCGCGCCGCCGTCGCCAACGCCGAGCGCATCGCGAAGCTCGCGCCCGAGGACCCGGAGCTCCTCCCCGAGCTCGGGCCGCAGCAGTACCGGGAGTCGATCGCCTGGAGCGACCGCACGGCGTCGATGGAGCCCGAGGCCCGCGCCGAGGCGGTCCGCGCGATCACCTCCCGCGCGCTCGCGGCGGGACTCACCTCCACCGGCTACCTCGAGGCCAACGCCGGCTCCTTCGCCGTGGCCAACAGCAAGGGGCTCTTCGCCTACGCGCGCAACACCGGCTCGGCCTTCACCACCACCGTGCGCACGCCGGACGGCACCGGCTCGGGCTGGGCCGGCGCCTCGGACAACGACTTCTCGCGGATCGACCCGGTCCGGCTCGCCGAGCGCGCGATCGACAAGGCGAAGCGCTCCATGAACCCGGTCGCGATCGAGCCCGGCCGCTACACGGTGATCCTCGAGCCGACCGCGGTCGCCAACCTCGTGCAGCTCATCGGCGGCGCGCTCAATGCGCGCAACGCGGATGAGGGCCGCAGCTTCTTCTCCAAGGCCGGCGGCGGAAACAAGATCGGCGAGAAGGTCGTAGACGAGCGCGTCACGCTGGTGTCGGACCCGCTCGACCCGCGCGTGCCCGCCAACACCTTCGGCGGCGACGGCATGCCGACCCAGCAGGTGACGTGGATCGAGAACGGGGTCGTGCGGAACCTCGCCTACGACCGCTTCTGGGCCCAGCGCACCGGCAAGCAGCCGGTGAGCGCCGGCGGCACGCTGGCCATGAGCGGCGGCACGAGCTCCATGGAGGAGATGATCGCCTCCACCGAGCGCGGCATCCTCGTCACCCGCTTCTGGTACATCCGCGGCGTCGATCCGCGCACCATCCTGTTCACCGGCCTCACCCGCGACGGCACCTTCCTCATCGAGAACGGCAAGGTCACCCGCCCGGTCAAGAACCTGCGCTACAACGAATCCCCCATCTTCATGCTGAACAACCTCCTGATGATGGGCCGGCCCGAGCGCGTGAGCGCCTCGGAGTCGGGTGGCCCTGGGCAGGCGATCATCGTGCCGCCGCTCAAGTGCCGCGACTTCAACTTCACCAGCACGAGCGACGCCATCTGATGACCGACCGCAGGGACTTCCTCAGGGCGACCGGCGCCGCCGCCGTCGGCATCGCCATCGCGAGCCGGCCGGCGCGCGCCGCGGCGCCCCCCGCGCACGAGCACCTCGACCGCTTCCAGAGCGGCGCGTCGAAGGAGCTCCTGCTCGACGCGATCAACGCCGCCAAGCTCGCCGGCGCCTCCTACGCCGACTGCCGCATCGCGCGCTTCCGGCAGAACTTCGTCGTCACGCGCGAGCAGCAGATCGTCAACGTGGTCGACACCGACACCCTCGGCTGCGGCGTCCGCGCGCTCGTCGACGGCTGCTGGGGCTTCGCCGCCACGCGCGTCCTCACGCGCGACGGCGTGACCGGCGCGGCCCGCGAGGCCGTGGCGATCGCGAGGGCCAACCGCGTCGCCCGCGACCGCGCGGTCACGCTCGCGCCCACGGAGGCGCACCCCAACGCCACCTGGAAGTCGGCCTACACGACCGACCCCTTCGAGGTGCCGCTGGAGCTGAAGGTCGACCTCCTGCTCAAGGCGAACGCCGAGGCGATGAAGGTCCCCGGCGTCCGCTTCGTGAACTCGGTGCTCTTCTTCGTGAAGCAGGAGCGCCAGTTCGCGAGCACTGAGGGGTCGGTCATCGACCAGACGCTCATCCGCAGCTGGCCGCTCTTCACGGCGACGGCGGTCGCGCCCGACTTCTCCGACTTCCAGAGCCGCGCCGCGAACGAGGTCGCGCCCATGGGCCGCGGCTACGAGTACGTGGTGGCCGCCGACCTCGCCGGCCGCGCGCGCAAGTGGGGCGAGGAGGCCGCCGAGA
Source organism: uncultured Gemmatimonas sp. (assembly GCA_964586095.1). Classification (GTDB taxonomy): domain Bacteria; phylum Gemmatimonadota; class Gemmatimonadetes; order Gemmatimonadales; family Gemmatimonadaceae; genus Pseudogemmatithrix. Next base: position 10,921 of record CAZPJF010000082.1, read on the forward strand.
AGCTCGAGGCCAAGCCGGTCGAGGTGGGGAAGTACGACCTCGTCCTCGCGCCCTCCAACCTCTGGCTCACGATCCACGAGTCGATCGGGCACCCGACCGAGCTCGACCGCGCCATGGGCTACGAGGCCAACTTCGCCGGCACCAGCTTCATCGCGCCGCCCGAGGAGAAGCTCGGCCGGCTCCAGTACGGCAAGCCCCTCATGAACGTCCAGGGCGACCGCTCGCAGCCGGGCGCGCTCTCCACGATCGGCTACGACGACGACGGCGTCCGCCCCGACGAGTTCCTCATCGTGAAGGAGGGCATCTTCAACGACTACCAGACGACGCGCGAACAGGCCCCGTGGCTCGCCGACTGGTACGCGAGGCAGGGCAGGCCTGTCCGGTCGCACGGCTGCTCCTACGCCGACAGCTGGGGGAGCGTCGCCTTCCAGCGCATGCCGAACGTGTCGCTCCTCCCCGGCAGGGACGCGACCACCTGGGACGACCTGGTGGGCGGCGTCGAGCGCGGGATCGCCATCGTCGGCGACGGCTCGTTCTCCATCGACCAGCAGCGCTACAACGCGCAGTTCGGCGG
>CAZPJF010000083.1:0-11461 GCA_964586095.1 uncultured Gemmatimonas sp.
GGCCGCAGGGCGCGGGCACGGCGGCCGGCGGGGCGATGGGCGACCCGTCGCGGCTGACGCGCGTCACGGCGCAGGACACGGCGCGCGGCCCCGGCCGCGACACGACGGTCGCGCGGGCCACGCTCGTCGAGTGGGCGCCCGAGGACAGCGTGATGGCCGCGCTCCTCGAGCGCACCGGCTACACGGTGGTCCGCTACCAGGCCGGGCGCGTCGGCTTCGCCGCCGCCGGCCGCACGATGACGCTCCGCGGCGATTCGGCCGCCCGCGCGGCGGTCCAGCGCGACTCCACCCTGCTCGTCGCCCGGGACATCGCCTACTCCGACAGCCTCAAGCGCATCACGGCGCAGGGCGACACGATCGTCATGCGCGATCCCGCGCAGGCGTCGGACGTGCTCGGCCTCGGCGAGCTCAGCTACGACGTGGAGCGGCGCGAGGGACGGACACGCGACTTCTCGACCGTGGCCAACTCGGGGAACGACTGGAAGGTGCAGGCGCACCGCGCGGCGTTCGCGAGCGACAGCACGGCCGACGAGACCGTCGTCTACGGCCGGGACGGGCTCATCACGAGCTGCCTCGACTCGGTGCCGCACTACCACTTCCTCGCCAAGGAGCTCAAGCGCATCAGCGGGCGCGTGATCGTCGCGCGCCCGGCGATCCTGTACGTGCAGGACGTGCCCGTGATGTGGCTCCCGTTCATCTTCCAGGACATCCGCGACGGGCGGCGCTCGGGGATCCTGACGCCGCGGATCGGCTTCGCGGAGCTCGTGCGCAACAGCCCGACCTACCGGCGGACGGTCGAGAACATCGGCTACTACTTCGCCTTCAGCGACTACGTCGACGCGCAGCTCTCCATGGACTGGCGCTCGGCGGCGCGCGCGACCGAGCAGGACCCGGGGTGGACGCGCTTCAACGGCGAGGTGCGCTACCGGTGGCTCGACCGGTTCATGTCGGGGAGCCTGGCGCTGTCGCAGAACACGCTCAGCTCGGGGAGCCGCAACACGGCCGTGAGCTGGAGCCACGCCCAGGAGTTCTCGTCCCGGACCAAGTTCAGCTCCAACCTGAACTACGTGACGAGCACGACCGTCCAGCGGCGCACGATCATCAACCCGATGGCGGCCGTGGCGACCATCGCGTCGCAGCTGAACCTGAGCCGCGTACAGGGCCCGTTCACCGTGAACCTGGGTGGCACCCAGCGGCAGTACCCGGGGCGCGACCAGGTCGACCGCTCCTTCCCGTCGCTCAACGTCGCGTCCAAGCCCCTCGCCCTCGGGGACTGGTTCGTGGTCACGCCGTCGCTGCAGGTGCAGGCCCAGCAGAGCCTCGACCTCGACGCGACCGGCGACTTCGCCTACCGGTACGTCGACCGCGGCGGCGTGCTCGACTCGGTGCGGCTCAAGCGGGACCAGTTCACCACCGCGATCACCCTCGGCACGCCGTTCAAGGTGATGGACTTCCAGGTCCAGAGCGGCGTCCGGTTCAACAACCGCGTGCTCGACTATCCGCAGATCATCACGGTCCGCGACCCCGCCGACACGTCGGCGCGCATCGACCGCGTGTACGCCTCCACGTACGAGTCGACGTTCGACTTCGAGGTCAACGTGGGGCTGCCGCAGTTCTTCCAGGGGACCTGGAACCTCGCCCCGAGCGTGGCGGTGCAGAACGTCGACCCGCGCGGCTTCGCCATCCGCACCCACCTCTCCAACGGCGCCTGGGTCACGCAGAGCAAGCGCCTGTCGTACGGCGTGGGCGTCGCGCCGACCTTCTTCGCGCTCCTCCCCGGGTTCGGCCGCGTGCAGCGCTTCCGGCACGCCATCACGCCGACCCTCGGGTGGAGCTACTCCCCCGCCGCCACCGTGAGCGACGAGTTCCTCGCCGCGACCAACCAGGTGGCGCAGGGATACCTCGGCGCCCTCGCGCAGAACAAGCTCTCCCTCGGCTTCGCCACGAACCTCGAGGCCAAGATCCGCACGCCGGGCGACACGACGGACGGCGAGGGGACGAAGGTGAAGGTGGCGACCGTCCAGTTCACGTCGCTCGCGTGGGACTTCGAGCGGCAGCGCGCGACGGGGAAGAGCGGCTTCGCCACCGACCGGTTCGGCTACACGTTCCGCTCCGACCTGCTCCCGGGCTTCGACCTCGGCGTGGACTATTCGCTCTTCCAGGGCAGCTTCCTGAGCGACACGGCGGTCTTCAAGCCGTACCGCGAGGCCGTCCGGGCCTCGTTCTCGCTCGACGGCAAGTCGGCGATCGTGCGCGGCATCGCGCGGCTGTTCGGCGCGGACCCGCGGCCGGCCGACGGGCGCGGGGGGGCGCAGGCGCCCGACGCGGGGAGCGGGATGGTCTCGTCGATGGGCTCCGCCAACGGGCTCGGCGCCGTGACCGGCACCCGCGTGCGCGGCGGCGTGCAGGAGATCCCGACGGGGCAGGGCTTCACCGCGTCGTTCAACGTGAGCGCGCAGCGCCAGCGGCCGCCGGTGGGCGGGCGCGTCGTCGACTTCGACCCGAGCGAGACCTGCGGCCGCCAGTACACCGAGGGCACCTTCCTCTACCTCGAGTGCATCCGGCAGCAGCAGGCCTCCAACGGCGCGCGCGACCCCAACGACCTCGGCGCCCCGGGCGGGACCGTCTTCCGGACGCCGCCGACGACCACGGTCGGCGTGCGGACGAGCTTCAACCTCACCCCCAAGTGGGCCGCGAGCTGGAGCACCATGTACGACGTGGAGCGGAGCGAGTTCGCGACGCAGGTCGTCACGCTCCAGCGCGAGCTGCACGACTGGAAGGCGATCTTCGGCTTCACGCAGGCGCCGAACGGGAACTTCGCCTTTACATTCTTCATCTCGCTCACGGCGCAGCCCGAGATCAAGCTGGACTACGACCGCGCCACGTTCCGCCCCCCGACCGCGACCCGGCAACAGTGACCTCCCCCCTCCTGCTCGACGGCGCCTCCCTCACCATCCCCGATGTGCTGGAGGTCGCCGAGGGCGGGCGACCGGTGCGGCTCGCGCCGGCGGCGCGCGACCGGATGCGGACCACGCGCGGGATCGTCGAGGGGCTCGCGGCGCGCGGCGAGGCGGTCTACGGCGTCACCACCGGCTTCGGCAAGCTCTCCGACATCGCCATCCCGCCGGCGCAGCTGGCGCAGCTTCAGGTGAACCTCGTGCGCAGCCATGCGGCCGGCGTCGGGCCGCGGCTCCCGCGCCGCGAGGTGCGCGCCATCATGCTGCTCCGCGCCAACTGCCTCGCGAAGGGCTTCAGCGGGGCGCGGCCGGAGCTCGTCGAGCTGCTGTGCGGGATGCTCGACGCCGGCCTGCACCCCGACGTGCCCGAGCAGGGCTCGGTGGGCGCCAGCGGCGACCTCGCGCCGCTCGCGCACCTCGCCCTCGCCCTCATCGGCGAAGGGGACCTGGTGCACGCCGGCGGGCGCGGCCCCGCCGCTGACGTGCTGCGGGCGCACGGCCTCGCCCCCGTGGTGCTCGGCCCCAAGGAGGGGCTCGCGCTCATCAACGGCACGCAGGCGCACACCGCGGTCGGCGCGCTCGCGCTCGTCGGCGGGCAGCGGCTCTGGCGGACGGCGCATGTCGCGGCGGCCATGACCCTCGAGGCGCTGCTCGGCACGCCCGTGGCGTTCGACCCGCGGATCCACGCGGCGCGGGGGCAGCGCGGGCAGGCCGAGTCGGCCGCGCTGCTCCTCGACCTGCTCGCGGGATCCGAGATCCGCGAGTCGCATCGCTCCGGCGATCCGCGCGTGCAGGACGCCTACGCGCTCCGCTGCGTCCCGCAGGTGCACGGCCCCGTCCTCGAGGCGATCCGCTTCGCCGAGGGCCTGCTCGCGGGCGAGCTCAACGCCGCGACCGACAACCCGCTCGTCTTCGACGACGGCACGATGCTGTCGGGCGGCAACTTCCACGGCCAGGCGGCGGCGATGGCGCTCGACGTGCTCGCGATCGCGCTCACCAACCTCGCGGTGATGAGCGAGCGCCGCATCGACCGGCTCGTGCACCCCGACCTGAACGAGGGCCTGCCGCCGTTCCTCACCGCCACGGCGGGGGTGAGTTCGGGCTTCATGATGGCGCAGGTGACCGCCGCGGCGATCACGAGCGAGTGCAAGGTGCTGGCCCACCCGGCGAGCGTCGACACGATCCCGACCGACGGGAGCAAGGAGGACGTGGTGCCGATGGCGATGGGCGCGGCGACCAAGCTGCGCCGCATCGTGCACAACGTGCGGCACGTGCTCGCGATCGAGCTCATGTGCGCGGCGCAGGGGCTGGAGTTCCGGCGGCCGCTCCGCTCGAGCGCGCCGGTGGAGCGCGCGTTCGCCGAGGTGCGCACGCTGGTGCCGACCCTCGCCGAGGACCGGGTGCTCGGGCCCGACATCGAACGGCTCGCCGAGGCGGTCGGCGCGGGGCGCTTCGGGGGCTGAGCCCGCAGGACGGCGCCGCGCCTGCCGCCACGACGCACCGCCGCGGCGCACCGCCGCGGCGCACCGTGCCCCCCGACGCCGCTACGGGCGCCGCACGAACTCCAGCGCTCCCTGGTCCTCGAACCGCAGCGCGGCCACGTGGCCGTCCGCACCCACGCGGAAGGTGAAGTAGGTCCACCCCCCGCGCCCGTCGCCGAGGCGCGCGCGGAACGTGTCGTGGTGCCAATGCTCCAGCCGGCCGCGATTCTCCGGCGCCGGCCCGAAGCGCACGACCTGCGCATCGCCCTCCGTGCTCACCGTCAGGTCGCCGTACACGGGATGCTCGTAGCGCCCCGCGTACTCGGCCGCGGGACGGCTCGGTCGGGTGTCCGGGATCCGCGCGGCCTCGCGCGCCCGCGCCGCCCCGCGCCCCGCCTCGCGCAGGTCGCCGTAGAGCGCAAGGAACTCGCTGCTCCAGTCGCGCTGCGGTCCACCGAGGAAGTGGTCGAAGGCGCGCCACATCAGCGCGTGCCGGAACTCCGCGTGGTCGAGGTTGCCGAAGATGTAGACGCCCACGCGCTCGTCGGGGAGGAGGCCGATGATCGCCGTGCGCCCGTCGATCGAGCCGGTGTGCATCACGACCTGGTGCCCGCGATAGTCCTGCTGGAACCAGCCGAGCGAGTAGGTGGTCCAGTGCGGCCGGGTGAGGCGCGCGGTGGGGTAGAACTCGCTCGCGGGCACGATCGCCTGCGGGCGCATGAGTTCCCGGAAGTTCACTTCCGAGACGAGGCGCGTGCCGTTCACGCGTCCGGAGTCGAGGAGGAACCGCATCCACCTCGCCACGTCCTCGGCGGTGGACCAGGCCGAGCCGGCCGCGGGCACCGGGTCGACCGGCGTCTCCGTGATCCGCCGCACCGTGCCGTCGATCTCGTAGTGCGCGGCCGACACGTTGTCGTACCGCCCGTCGAGCACCGCCTGCAGCGTGGGCTCGCTGCGCGTCATGCCGAGCGGCTCCATGATGCGCGTCTTCACGAACCGCTCCCAGGGCATCCCGCCCGCCACGGCGACCACCTCGCCGGCGAGCTGGTACATGACGTTCTGGTAGATGTACGACGCGCGCAGCGAGTAGCTCAGGTCGAGGCCCCGCACCCGCTCGAGGATCTCGCGCGTGGAGAGGTCGCCGCGGACCCACAGGAGGTCGGCGTTGCCGAGGCCCGAGTTGTGGAGGAGGAGGTCGCGCACGCGGAGCTCGCGCGTCACGAACGGGTCCTTGAGCTGGAACCACGGGACGTGCCGCGTGACGGGGTCATCCCAGCCGACCTTGCCCTCGTCGACGAGCATTGCGACCGCGAGCGCGGTCATCGCCTTGGTGGTCGACATCATCCCGAACATGGTGCGCGCGTCGACCCCGCCGGGGACGCCGAGCTCCCGCACGCCGAAGCCCTTCGCGAGGACCACGCGGTCGTCCTTCACCACCGCGATCGCGAGTCCGGGGATGCGCCAGTCGCGCAGCCCCTGCTCGATGTACGCGTCGAACGACGCGTCGAGGGCGACGGCGGGGGCGGGCGCCGTGCCGCGCGGCGCGCCGCGGCCGGTGCCCGTGCGCGGAGCCTGCGCCGAGGTCGCGGGCGGGAGGAGCAGGAGCGCCAGGAGCGCGACGGCGCGTGCGCGGCGCAGCGGGTGGGAGGGGGCGAGGGGCATGGCGGGTCCAGGAGGGTGTGAAGCGGAGAACATACGCGGCGACGCCCGCGCTAGATTTCCGCGCCACCCGTTCTCCCCGCCTCGATGACCGCTCCCCGCACCATCCGCGCGCCGCGCGGCACCGCACTCAGCTGCAAGGGCTGGCAGCAGGAAGCCGCCCTGCGGATGCTCATGAACAACCTCGATCCCGAGGTCGCCGAGCGGCCGGGGGACCTCGTGGTGTACGGCGGGACGGGGAAGGCGGCGCGCGACTGGGAGGCGTTCGACGCGATCGTGCGCACCCTGCGCGCCCTGGAGGACGACGAGACGCTCCTCGTGCAGAGCGGCAAGCCGGTGGCGGTCTTCCGCACGCATCGCCACGCCCCGCGGGTGCTCATCGCCAACAGCAACCTCGTGGGCCGCTTCGCCACCTGGGAGCACTTCCGCGAGCTCGAGCGGAAGGGCCTCATCATGTACGGGCAGATGACCGCGGGCTCGTGGATCTACATCGGGTCGCAGGGGATCGTGCAGGGGACGTACGAGACGTTCGGCGCGGTGGCACGCACGCACTTCGGCGGGACGCTCGCGGGGCGCTTCGTGCTCACCGCCGGCCTGGGCGGCATGGGCGGCGCCCAGCCGCTCGCCGCCACCATGAACGACGCGGCCATCCTGGGCGTCGAGGTCGACCCGAGCCGGATCGAGAAGCGCCTCGAGACCGGCTACTGCGACCGGATGACGCACGACCTCGCCGAGGCGATCCGCTGGATCCGCGAGGCGCAGGCCGCGCGGCGCGGGCTCAGCGTCGGGCTCGTCGGGAACGCCGCCGACGTCCTGCCGCGCATGGTCGCCGAGGGGATCATCCCCGATGTCGTCACCGACCAGACCTCGGCGCACGACATGCTGAACGGCTACGTGCCGCACGGGATGTCGCTCGCCGAGGCGGCCGCACTGCGCGCCCGCGACCCCCAGGAGTACGTGCGCCGCTCCACGGCGAGCGCGGTCGCGCACGTGCGCGCGATGCGCGCCATGCAGGACCGCGGCGCGATCGCGTTCGACTACGGCAACAACATCCGGACCGTCGCGCTCGACGCCGGCGTGGCCGACGCGTTCCGCATCCCCGGCTTCGTGCCCGAGTACGTGCGGCCGCTCTTCTGCGAGGGGAAGGGCCCCTTCCGCTGGGCCGCGCTCTCCGGCGACCCGGCCGACATCGCGCGCACGGACGACCTCGTGCTCGAGATGTTCCCGCACGACGGGCACCTGAAGCGCTGGATCACCCTCGCGCGCGAGCGCATCCACTTCCAGGGGCTCCCGGCGCGCATCTGCTGGCTGGGGCAAGGGGACCGGGCCCGCTTCGGCGTGGCGCTCAACGACCTGGTCGCGCGCGGCGAGCTCAAGGCGCCGATCGTGATCGGCCGCGACCACCTCGACACGGGCTCGGTGGCGTCGCCGTTCCGCGAGACCGAGGCCATGCGGGACGGCAGCGACGCGATCGCCGACTGGGCGATCCTCAACGCGCTGCTCAACGTCGCGAGCGGGGCGAGCTGGGTGAGCTTCCACCACGGCGGCGGCGTCGGCATCGGGAACTCGCTGCACGCCGGCCAGGTGATCGTCGCCGACGGCACGCCGGAGATGCGCGAGCGCCTGCAGCGCGTCCTCACGAACGATCCCGGGATCGGCGTCGCCCGGCACGCCGACGCCGGCTACGAGCTCGCCCGCGCGACGGCGCGGCGCGAGGGCATCGTGCTCCCGTCGCTGCCCTGATGCTCAGCACCCGCTTCCGCCCCTGGCACCTGCTCCCCTTCAGCGCCAAGTACGTGCGCCTGCGCGCGCGCAAGCGGCCGGTCCTCGTGCACTTCGAGGTCACCATGCGCTGCAACGCGCGGTGCCCGTTCTGCGACTACTGGAAGACGTCCCCGGAGATGAGGGCCCGCGAGCTCGACTCGTTCGTCGCGGCGGCGCGCACCTTCGACCCCATGGTCGTCACCTGGACGGGCGGCGAGCCGCTGCTGCGCAAGGACCTCGAGGACCTCGTCGGCGCGGTCGACCGGGCGATCCGCTGGAAGTGGATGACGCTGATCACCCACGGCGCGATGCTCAGCGTCGAGCGCGCGCGCTTGCTCTGGGCGGCCGGGATCGGCCAGTTCTCGGTGTCGCTCGACTATCTCGACGAGCGGCATGACCGGGCGCGCGGCATCCCGGGGCTCGCCGCGCGCATCCTCGCCAACGCCGAGCGGATCCGCGCCGAGGGGATGACCGTGCGCTTCAATACGGTCATCAAGGACGACAACCTCGACGAGATCATGCCGCTCGTGCGCGCCGCCGAACGGATGCGCGTGGGGGTCAACCTCTCGGTGTACACCGACTTCAAGAACGGGAACACGGCGCACCTCCTCCGCGCCGAGCATCAGGCGCGGCTGGAGGCGCTGGTGCAGGAGCTGCTCGCGTTCAAGCGGCGCCGCCGCGGCGTGATCTCCAACTCCGACCACTACCTCGCGCAGATCCCCCGCTGGACGCGCGGCGACCTCAGGCACGAGCCCTGCCACTCCGGGAAGGACACGATCCACATCGACCCGTACGGCGGGGTGCGCCGCTGTCCCGACTTCCCCGTGGATGGCCCCTGGGAGGCGTACGACTCCTACGAGCCGATCGCCTGCGACAAGTGCTTCTATGCCTGCCGCGGCGAGGCGCAGGCGCCGCTGCGTCCCAATCGGTTCCTCGACCTGCTCGCGTCACCCTGACCGTCGCGTCACGACGCGCGCGCGCCCGCATCCCGCCCCCTGCCCATGCCCCAGGCGACCCGCCTCTTCGTCAACGCATCGCAGGTGGTGACCTGCGCCGGACCGGCGCGCGCGCGGCGGGGCGCCGAGCAGTCCGACGCCGCGGTCCGGGAGGGGGTCGGGGTGGCCGTCGGGGCGGACGGCCGCATCGGCGCGGTCGCACCGGACGCGGAGCTCCGCGCCGCCCACCCCTCGGCGACCGTCGTCGACTGCGCGCAGGGCGTGCTGACGCCCGGCTTCGTGGACTCGCACACCCACGCGATCTTCGGGCGTGCCCGCTACGAGGAGCAGGAGCTGCGCGCGGCCGGGGTCGGGTACCTCGAGATCGCGCGGCGCGGCGGCGGCATCCACTCCTCGGTCCGGGACCTGCGGGCCCGCACCGCCGATGAGCTCGCGGCGCTCGCCGCGGCGCGCCTGCGCCGGATCGCCGCGCACGGCACCACCACCATCGAGGTCAAGTCGGGCTACGGCCTCTCGCTCGAGGCGGAACTCACCACGCTCCGCGTGATCCGCCGGCTCGCCGGGGAGCTGCCGCTCCGGCTGGTGCCGACCTTCCTGGGGGCGCATGAGGTGCCGCTCGACTACCGGGAGGCGCCGCGGTCGCGCGAGGAGTACCTCGCGCTCGTCATCGGGGAGATGATCCCGGCGGTCGCCCGCGAGGGCCTCGCGCGCTTCTGCGACGTCTTCTGCGAGCCCGGCGTCTACACGGTCGACGAGACACGCCGCATCCTGCTGGCGGCGCGCGCGGCCGGGCTCGCCATCAAGCTGCACGCCGACGAGCTCGAGAACGGCGCGGCGGCCGAGCTGGCCGCGGAGCTCGGCGCGACCTCCGCCGACCACCTCGCGGCCATCTCGGAGCAGGGGATCGCGGCGCTCGCCGCGGCCGGCACCGTCGCGACGCTGCTCCCCGGCACGATGCTCTTCCTCGGACGGCCACGGCAGGCCCCGGCGCGCGCCCTCATCGCCGCCGGCGTCCCCGTGGCGCTCGCCTCCGACTTCAACCCCGGGACGAGCCCCACCGTGAACCTCCCGCTCATCCTCACGCTCGGGGTGAGCCAGCTCCGGCTCAGCGCGGCGGAGGCGTTCGTCGCGGCCACCGTGAACGGAGCCGCCGCGCTCGGCCTGGCGGGCGAACTCGGCCAGCTCGCGCCCGGATTCCAGGGCGACCTCGCCCTCTTCGACGTGCGGGACCACCGCGAGATCCCCTACTGGTACGGCGACCATCGCTGCGTCCGGACCTGGGTCGGGGGGCGTCCGGCGCACGGCGCGTGACCGCCGCTGGCCGCGGGCGACCGCATCGGGCGACAGCGGTCGGCCCACGCACTCGGCGAGCGCCCGGGAGGGGAGGCCCAAACGCTTGTCACGTCACGGGTTCGCCGGATAAGTTTCCCCGATGGCCGACATCCTCAAGCTGAAGAAGAAAGCGGCCGACTTCGAGGCCAAGAAGCAGATGGACAAGGCCCTCGCGACCTATCGCGAGATGATCGAGGTCTATGAGCGGGGCGAGGAAGAGCCCATCGACATCCCGCTCTACAACCGCGTGGGCGACCTCCTCCAGAAGGCCGGCAACCTGCCCGAGGCCGTGTCGATCTGGGAGCGGGCGGTCGACCACTACGCGGAAGGCGGGTTCTACAACCCGGCCATCGCGCTCTGCAACAAGATCCTCCGGCAGTCGCCCGGACGCGCCGTCGTCTACTACAAGCTCGGCAAGATCTCGGCGGAGAAGGGGTTCAAGGCCGATGCGCGCCAGAACTTCCTCGAGTACGCCAGCCGGATGCAGAAGGGCGGGAACCTCGACGAGGCGTTCCGCGCGCTGAAGGAGTTCGCCGACCTCGTCCCCGACCAGGACGACGTGCGGCTGATGCTCGCCGACCAGCTGCTCAAGGCCGACCGCAAGGACGAGGCGATCGAGCAGCTGCAGATCGCCTACGCGCAGTGCGTCCGCGAGCGACGCGAGTCCGACGCCGAGACGATCGCCGCCAAGATGAAGGCGATCGACCCGTCGGTCGAACCGCGCGCCGATGGCGGCGGCTCGTCGTCGAAGGGCGGGGGCCTCGTGTTCCTCGACCTCGATCCCTCCCCGTCGGTCTCGCCGGTCGCGCGGCGCACGCTCGGCGCGTCGACCCCGAAGGACGCCAAGCGGCTGTCGAAGGCCATCGCCGGCCTCGAGCTGATCGACACCGGCGAGCCGCCCTCGGCGCCCACGCCGCCGCCGCGCAGCCCGACGCCGGCGGCGATGCCGGCGGTCGCGGCATCCGCGCCCGCGGCGGCGCCGGTCGAGCTCCTCATCGAGCCGACCGCCCTCGCGCACGACGAGCCCGCGGCGCCCTCGGCGGCGGCGGATGAACCCACGGCAGCGACCGGTTCGGTCACCGGGCTCGAGGCGACGGTGCTCGAGCCGGAGGCGGGGGCCGCGGCCGAGGCGATCCAGCTGCTCGACGTCGAACCCTCCAGCACGCCGCCGGTGGGCACCGCGGCGGTCGACATCCCGCTGATCGAGATCGAACCGACGGCCACGCCGGCCGTCGGGACGCCCGTCGTCGAAGTACCGCTCATCGACCTCGAGCCCACCATCGCCGGCGAGCCGGCGCCCGCGGTCGAGCGG
>CAZPJF010000084.1:0-11240 GCA_964586095.1 uncultured Gemmatimonas sp.
CCGGCAGGCAGGCGATCGCGCGCACCGCCATCGCGCCGCCGCCGTGCCGCTGCAGCCCGTAGTTCACCCGCACGAACGCGGCCTTGGCGCGCCCGTACTCGCGCGCGAGCGCCACGATGCGCGCCTCGGGAAGGCCCGTGAGCGCGGCCACGCGCGAGGGCGGGTACTCGCGCACGCGCTCGCGCAGCTGCGCCGCGCCCACCGTGTACCGCGCGAGGTAGTCGTCGTCCTGCAGCCCCTCTGCGAAGAGCACATGCATCATCCCGAGCGCGAGCGCCGCATCCGTGCCGGGGCGGATCGGGATCCACTCGTCGCACTGCTCGGCGGTGCGGGTGCGGATGGGGTCGATGCAGAGCACCCGCGCCCCGTTCTCGCGGGCCGCGGTGACCTTGGGCCAGAGGTGCGGATTGCTCGTGAGCGTGTTCGTGCCCCACAGGATCACGAGGTCCGCGCTCGGCAGCGCCTCGGCGTCGGCGCCGATGCTGGCACCCACCGTCATGCGCATCCCCATCATCCCCGCGGTCGCGCAGATGGTGCGGTCGAGCAGCGAGGCGCCGAGCACATGGAAGAAGCGCCGGTCCATCCCCTCGCCCTGCAGCAGCCCCATGGTCCCCGCGTATGAGTACGGGAGGATGGACGCCGGCCCGTCGCTCGAGCGGCGAATCTCGTTGAGCCGTGCCGCGATCGCGTCGAGCGCCTCGTCCCACGTGGTCTCGACGAACTCGCCGCGCCCCTTGGGACCGACGCGCTTCAGCGGCGCGAGCACGCGATCCGGATGGTAGGTGCGCTCGTGGTAGCGGTTCACCTTCGTGCAGAGGAACCCCTGCGTGAAGGGATGCTCCGGGTCGCCCTGGATGCGCGTGGCACGGCCGTTCTCGACCGTCACGAGCGTGGCGCAACAGTCGGGGCAGTCGTGCGGGCACGCTCCGCGGATCACGCGGGTGCCGGTGTCGGCGAGGGGAGGGGCAGCGCTCAGGGGCACGATCCCGGGAGGGAGACTTGGGGCGATGCAACAAGCTAACGCAACGTTCGCACCGCACGATGGTGCAGTACAACCTATTTAAATGCAACGGGTTACGTCGAGTGCGTGCCTCAGCCTCGCGGTCACTCGCCCGCACTGTTCGCGCGCGGCGCGTTGGCCGACCGGTCAGGACTTAATCGTCCCATAATCCCAAGCCGTTGCCGTCGAACGAGTTACGTGACAGCCTGGATTTGACGGCGAATCTCGACGCCTTTAGTATTCAGCGCCGTGCGACCGACGCGAACTTCTCGCGCACATCGCATCACCCACCCCTGGAGAACGGTTCCACATATGAAGCGCCTCGCCCTCGTTGCCTCGCTCGTCGTGTTCGCTGCCTGCGCCCCCAAGGCTGAGGAGGCCGCGCCGGCCGCCGACGCCGCCGCCACGCCGGCGCCCGCCGCGCCCGCGACCGACTCGGCCGCGATGACCGACACCACGAAGACCGACTCGACGGCCGCCAAGGCCGATTCGGCCGCGCACTGAGCCGCTGCCGACGGTTGGACGCGACGCGCGACCCTCGGGTCGCGCGTTCGTCGTTTCAGGGTGCGCCGATCGCGTGCACCACGCCGCGCACGCTGCCCGCCGTCCCGCCGTCGGTCGCGCCTCCCGCGGCGCGCAGCGTGACCTCGCTGCCGGGCGCGACCTCGCGCCGCACCATCGCGATCGCGAGGGGGCCGCGCGCGGTGGACATCACGCACGACCGCACGTCGCCGACGTCGGTCCCGGCAGCGTCGAGCACGCGCGTGCCGGCTGGCACCGCCGCGGCGCACGTCACGTGGCGCAGCAACCGGTTCACGTGCCCGCGGAAGTGGATGCGCGCCACGACCTCCTGCCCGGTGTAGCAGCCCTTGCTGAACGAGATGGCGCCGAGGGCGTCGAGGACCGCCTCCTGCGGGAGCGTCTCGGCGTCCATCTCCACGCCCCACTCGGGGAGCCCGAGCTCCACGCGGTGCGCGCGCACCTCGTCCGCGGTCGCGGTGCGGAGGCCGGCGGCCTGGAGCGCCCCGCGGAGCGCCGTGACGCGCGCGCCCTCGCCGATGCACTCGAACCCCGGCACGGCCAGATCCGCGGAGCGGAACACCCAGGGCGCGTCGGCGCCGTCGCCCGCGGCGCGGCCGGCGAAGGGCGCGAGGGCCTCGAGCGATCCGGCCAGCGGTGGCGACGAGAGCGCGGCGGAGAGCGCGGCCGCCGCGCCGTCCCCGAACACGCCGATCGCATCGGTCGACTCCGTCACCACCGCATACCTCGCGAGCCGGGGGTTCACGAACTTCCGGATCATCGCGACGAACCCCTCCGCCGCCGCGCCATCGCAGTCGACGAGGAGGTCCGTCCCACGGTCGAACACGCGGCAGAGCGCGATCACGCGGCCCTTGGCGGTGAGCGCGGCGGCACGCTGACCCTCGCCCGCGCGGAGCGCGACGACGTCATTGGTGACGAGGCCGCCGAGCGCGTCCTTGGCCTTCTCGCCCGTGAACGTCATGCGCAGCCGGTCACCGCGCTCCACCACGAACGGTGCGCTCATCGCCGCCCGCTGGTGCCCGCGCCGGTGAGCAGCCGCACCCGCTCCGGCGTGAGGTCCACGAGCGACTCCACCCACGCATCGCCCTCGATCGCCTCGTGCACCGGGATGGGGCCCACGCCCACGCTCGCGATGCCGGCGGCGCGCGCGGCCCGCAGTCCCACCGCATGGTCCTCCACCGCGAGCGCACGGAGCTGCTGCCCCGGGAACAGCTGTCCCACGCGCGCGAGCGCGGCCAGCCAGGGCGCGCGCGCCGGCTTGGCGGGCGACACGTCCTCCACCGCGATGATCGGCCGAAAGATCCCCTCCAGGCCCGCGAGCCCGAGGAGGAACTCCACCTCGCGGCGCGCCGCGCGCGTCACGAGCGAGAGGCGGCAGTGCGCGGCGAGGCGCTCGAGCGATGGGCGCGCGTCGCGGGTGAGCGGCAGGCCCTTGCCCGCCCGCGCGGCGAAGGCCCGCTCGGCCCGGAGCCGTCCCAGCTCCACGGCCGTCTCGTCGTCGGGCGCGCCGGCCGCGCGGCGGATGCGGCGCACCGCCTCCTCGGTCGGATGGCCCGCGCCGGCGTCGAGCAGCTCCGCGGTCAGCGCGAGGCCCTCCACCGCGAGCGCGTCGCCGAGCGCCGCGCGGCGCGCCTCGGCGGTCTCCACGAGCACGCCCTCGAACTCCAGCAGCACCACCGGCACGTCCATGCGGCGAATCCTAACGGGGGAGTGCCGCCCGGGCGTAGCCCTCGTCCAGGAGCTCCACCGGATGGCGCACGGGGAGGCCGTGTCCGGCGAGCCGGAGCCCACCGCCGATCTGCATCAGGCAACCGGGGTTCCCCGTGGCGACCACCTCCGCGCCGGACTCCGCGATGCGGCGCAGCTTCGGCGCCAGCACGCGCTCGGCGACCTCGGGCCGCACGAGGTTGAAGATCCCGGCGCTGCCGCAGCACTGGTCGCTGTCGGCGAGCGGGACGAGCGTGATGCCGGGCGTGGCGCGCAGCACGGCGACCGGCGGATCGACGACGCGCTGCGCGTGCTGCAGGTGGCACGGTGCGTCGTACGCCACCCTGCGGCCGGGTGCCGGCGGATCGGACGTCGTCGGGAGGGCATCCGCTCGCGGCGCGCGGCTCCCCTGGGCGACCGCCGCGTCCACGCGGAACGGACCCTCGGCCGCGAGCAGCTCCGACACGTCGCGCACGCGCGCGCTGAAGGAGCGCGCCCGCGCGGCCCAGGCGGGATCGCCGGCGAGGAGATGGCCGTACTCCTTGCACATGGCGCCGCAGCCCGCGGAGTTGAGCACCACGACGTCCGCGCCGCTCCGTTCGAAGGCCTCGATGTTGGATCGCGCGAGCGTGCGGGCCGTGGCGGCGTCACCGGCGTGCGCGTGCAGGGCACCGCAGCACCGCTGCCCCTCGGTGGCGCGCAGGCGCCAGCCGTTCACGGCGAGCACGCGCTCGGTGGCGCGGTTGGCATCGGTGAAGAGCCCTTCCATCACGCAGCCCGTGAGGAGCGAGGCGGTGCGGGCCCGCGCGTCCGTCCCGCCCCGCACCGCCGCCGGGTCGTAGCCGGCGCCCGGCGCGCGCGCCGTCGAGGCGAGCATCGCGAACGGCATCGCGAGGCGCGCGGGGAGCACCCGCGCGAGGAACGCGGCGGCGCCGCTCGCGCGCACGGCGCGGGCGGCGAGCAGGGCGGGGCGCAGCAGCCACTCGTGCGCGAACACCGCGAGCACCAGCCGCGCGACGAGCGGCAGCGGGCGGTGCGGTGCGAGCGACTCGCGCGTGGCCTCGAGCAGCGTGCCGTACGGCACGCCGCTCGGGCACGCCGACTCGCAGCCGCGGCAGCCGAGACACTGGTCGAGGTGCTTCCCGACGGTCGCGTCGTCCGGGGCCAGGCGCCCGGCGAGGAGTTCCCCCATCAGGAGCAGCCGCCCGCGCGGCGAGTCGTTCTCGTCCTCGAGCGCGAGGTAGGTGGGGCAGGCGGGGAGGCAGAATCCGCAATGCACGCACCGGTCGAGGCCGTCGCGCGCGGCCTCGAGCGCGGGGAGCCGGTGCGCGCTCATGCGCCGGTGCCTCGCGCGGCGCCGATGGGTCGCGTGGTCATGCGGGCTCCCCGAGCAGACCGGGGTTCATGATCCGATGCGGGTCGAAGCGGTCACGGAGTCGCAGGGAGATCGGGTCCCAGCGCCAGTGCAGCGCGCGCGGCGGCGCACGGTGCGCGTCGAGGATGCGCGCGGCCTGGAGGGAGTCCATCCGCTCGGCGAGACCCACGGCGCCCACGGCCTCGCGCGCCGCCGTGACGAAGGCGCGATTCCCCCCGAGCATCAGCAGGAACCACTCACCCGGTCCGTCGCGCTCGAGCGCCTCGAGGCGGTGCAGGTCGCCCGGGTCGCCGGACGGTGGCGTGAGGCCCTGTGGTCCTGCCGCCCGCGCCGGCACGCACGCGAGGGGCGCCAGCGGACCGCGCAGGTGGGCCTCGAAGCGGGCGCGCGCGGCATGCGGGACGCGGACCGCCCACCACTCCTCCACCGCGGGCCGCGCGCGCAGCCGCAGGTGCACCTGTGTGATCGCGCCGAGCGTCCCCCACGCGCCCACCATCGCGCGCGTGAGGTCGAATCCGGCGACGTTCTTCACCACGCGTCCGCCGGCGGCGATGATGCGTCCGGTCCCGTCGACGCACTCGAGGCCGAGCACGAGGCTCCGCGGCCGGCCGAGCGTGGCGGCGAACGGGCCCTCGAAAGCCGTCGAGACCGTGGCGCCCACGGTCCACGCGCCGGCGGCCGGACCCACCGCCAGGGGGCACCACTGCCCATGCCGGCGCGTCGCGTGGTCGAGTTCCTCGAGGGTGGTGCCGGCACCGCAGGTCAGCGTGAGGTCGGCCGGGTTGTACGAGGTGATCCCCGCCAGCGCGCGCAGCGAGACCACGCGGGTCGCGCGCACGGGATGCCCGGCATCGAGCCAGGTGCCGGCCCCGGCCAGGCGCAGCCCCTCCCGCACCGCGCCGGCGTCGCGCACGATGGTCGAGAGCTCCGCGGCCGAGGCCGGGAGGTCGGCGACGAGCTCGCCGCCGGGGACGCCCACGGTCGCGCGCGGGACCTCGGTCATGGGCCGCCGCCCGCGCGCGCCGAGGGCGCCGCACGCCATTCGCGGCACGCGCGCACGGGCACGACCTTCCCCGGGTTCGCCCGCCGGTCCGGGTCGAACACGTCGCGCAGCGAGCACATCGCATCGAGCGTGTCGGCGGTGAAGAGCCGGTCCATGTACGGCAGCTTGTCGAGGCCCACGCCGTGCTCGCCGGTGATGGTGCCGCCGGCGTCGATGCAGCGCGCCATGATCTCCCCCATCGCGGCGTGCACGCGCGCCGCCTCGTCAGGGTCGTGCGCGTCGTACGGGATGTTGGGGTGCAGGTTGCCGTCGCCGGCGTGGAAGACGTTGCACACCGTGAGGCGGTGGCGCGCACCGATCGCGGCGATGTCGTCGAGCAGCTCGGCCAGCTGCGAGCGCGGCACCACCGCATCCTGGACCACGAGGTGCGGCGCGATGCGGCCCATGGCGCCGAAGGCCTTCTTGCGTCCCATCCAGAGCCGGGCGCGCTCGACGGGGTCGCGCGCGACGCGGACGCTGCGCGCCCCCGCCGCGCGGCAGAGCCGCTCGATCGCGGCGGCGTCGTCGTCGAGTCCGGCCGCCGCGCCGTCCACCTCGGCGAGCAGCACGGCCGCCGCGTCGCGCGGGTAGCCCGCCGCGTACACGCTCGACTCCACCGCCTCGATCGTGGGGCGATCCATGAGCTCGAGGGCCGCCGGCAGGATCCCCGCGGCGATGATGCGCGACGTCGCGTCGGCGGCGGCGCGCACGCTCGCGAAGTCCGCGAGCAGCGTGATCACCCGCTCGGGATCGGGCGTGAGCCGGACCGTGACGTCGACCACCACGCCGAAGCACCCTTCGCTGCCGATGAAGGCGCCGAGCAGGTCGTAGCCCCCGTCGTCCCCGCGGTCGAGCGTGACCACCTCGCCGTCGGGGAGTACCACGGTCGCGCGCAGCACATGGTCGAGCGTGACGCCGTACTTGAGGCAGTGCGGCCCGCCGGCGTTCTCCGCGACGTTCCCCCCGATCGTGCAGGCGCTCTGCGACGACGGGTCGGGCGCGTAGTGCAGGCCGTGCGGCGCCGCCGCGCGCGTGAGCGACGCGTTCACGACGCCGGGTTCCACCGTCGCGGTGCGCGCCTCCGGGTCGAGCGCGACGATCCGCCGGAGGCGATGCAGCCCGAGGAGCGTGACGCCATCGGCGAGCGCACCGCCGGAGAGTCCCGTCCCGGCGCCGCGCGCGACGAACGGCGCGCGGTGCGCCGCGAGCGTCCGCACCACCGCGACGAGCTCGTCGCGCGTGCCGGGGAAGACCGCGAGGCCGGGCGTGCGCTGCAGGCCCGGCAGGCCGTCCGAGCGGTAGACCAGGAGCTCCGTCGCCCGCCGGAGCAGGTGGGACGGGCCGACGATCCGTGCGAGCGCTTCGGCGAGCGCCGCCGTCGGGGCCGGCGCCGCGCCGGCCGCGGCATCCGCGGCACCCGCGGCACCCGCGGGCGTCAGTCGCGCATCGGCAGGGGCGGTCACGCCGGGAAGCTACACGAAGGGGGCCCGGATTCGCATCCGGACCCCCTGCGTGGTCGCCGCGCGATCACCGGGCGCGCGACGACGGCTGCGTCCTGCCGGCGATCAGGTGATCGCCCAGAAGCCGGCGAGCGAGCGTCCCTCGGGCGACGTGCGGAGCTTGTCGAAGGCGCGCTCGCGGATCTGGCGGATGCGCTCGCGGGTGACCCCCATGAGCGCCCCGATCTTCTCGAGCGTCATCGCCTCGGCGCCCTCGTCGAGGCCGTAGTACAGGTTGAGGATCTTCCGCTCGCGCGGCGTGAGGTACTTGCGGAAGACCTTGTCGATGGTCTCGCGCATGAGCTTGAAGTCGGTGCGCTCCTCGATCTCCACGCCGTCGCCGCCGGCGAAGCGCTCGCCGAGGGTGCAGGCCTCGCGGTCGGAGCGGTCCACCGGCGCGTCGAGCGAGAGCTCGGTGGACGACATCTGCTTGGCGGCGCGCACGGCCTCGGGGGTCTCCTCGAGGAGGCGGCCGAGCTCGTGGTCGGTCGGGTCGCGCTTGAGCACCTGCGCGAGCACGGTCTCCGCGCGGGAGAGCCGGATGAGCTGCGAGTTCTGGTTGAGCGGGATGCGGACCGAGCGCGTCTGCTCGGCGAGCGCCTTGAGGACCGCCTGGCGCACCCACCACACGGCGTACGAGATGAACTTCACGCCCTGGTCGGGATCGAACTTGCGGACCGCCTTGAGCAGGCCCTCGTTGCCGATGGCGACGAGCTCGGAGAGGTCGAGGCCGTGGCCCTGGTACTTCTTCACGTAGCTGATGACGAACCGGAGGTTCGCCGTGACGAGCCGCTCGGCGGCGGCTTCATCGCCCTTCTGTGCGAGCCGCGCCAGGCGCCGCTCCTCGGCGGCGTCGCTGATCAGCGGGAGCTTCTGGATGTCCGAGAGGTACTGGTCGAACGCGGATGAGGGTGAGGAACGGAAATAGCCCTTGCTTCTCGTTTCGGTCGCGTGCTGCATACCCACCCCATACCTGCGTGTGAAAGTGAGGATAGCGCCCCGCTCGGGGAGCCACTCGAACGCATAGAGGGACGTGCGGCGCCGGCTCGACCTGCCCGGACGGCCAAGGCTACACGCGCGGGGAGAGGCGGGTCAACAGCCAAGAACCGTGCCAAGGCGACACCGTCCCGCTAGCAAGACGCCATCCCGTTGCCCGGCAAAGGGTTATCGGTGCTCACATTTGTTCCAGAGCGCGCAAGGTATCGGCGTCGGTCACCGGGATCCCGTAATGCCGGTCACCACCGGCCATCTCCCCGAGGGCGCGCGGCAGCGCGTACTCCACCTTCCCGGCGCGCGCCTTCTTGTCGGTGCGGGTCGCGGTGACCACCTCGGCGGCGCTCACGCCGTCGGGGAGGCGCACCGGGAGGCCCGCGGCATCGCACACCGTCGCGATCGCGTCGGCGAGGCCCGGCTCCGCGAGCCGCAGCCGCTCCGCCAGGATCGCCTCCGCCACCATCCCGATCGCGACCGCCTCGCCGTGGCTGACGCCGTAGGCGGTCACCTGCTCGATCGCGTGCCCGATGGTGTGGCCGAAGTTCAGGATCTTGCGGATCCCGTTCTCGCGCTCGTCCTGCCGCACGACCTGGACCTTGATCTCGACCGAGCGGCGCACGAGGTGGAGCTGCGTCGCGTCGTCGGGTGCGTCGGCGTGCAGGATCTGCCGGAGCTGCATCGCGATCCACCCGAAGTACGCGGCGTCGGCGATCACGCCGTGCTTGATCGCCTCGGCGAGCCCCATCCGCAGTTCGCGCGGCGGCAGCGTGCCGAGGAGCCGCGGGTCGGCGAGCACGAGCACGGGGTGGTGGAACGCGCCCACGAGGTTCTTCCCCGCCGGGGTGTCGACGCCCGTCTTGCCGCCGATCGCGGCGTCGATCATCGCGAGCAGCGTCGTCGGCACCTGCACCACGGGGACGCCGCGGAGGTAGGTGGCCGCGACGAAGCCCGCGAGGTCACCGGTGACGCCGCCGCCGAGCGCGACGATCACGGTGTCGCGGCCGAGCCCCGCGGCGACGAGCTGGTCGGTGAGCGTGCCCCACGTCTGCCGCGTCTTGTGCTTCTCGCCGGCGGGGAAGGTGAGCAGGGGCGGGGCGGGCTCGTGGGGCCCGACGGTCGCGCGGGCGCGCTCGCCGTAGAGCCCGGCGACCGTCTGGTCGGCGATGAGCGCGACCCGGTGGCCCGGGAGGTGCTCCCGCACCGTCGCGCCGAGCGTGTCCAGCGCGCCCGATGCGACCTCGATGCGCGCGCCGTGGAGGGACAGCGCGCCGGCCATCCTACCAGGTCACCTCGCCCGCGCCCGCGCGCCGGTTGGCGACGCGGGCGAGCACGAAGAGGAGGTCGGAGAGGCGGTTGAGGTAGACGATCACGATCTGCGGCACCTCGGCGTCGCGCTGGAGGTGGATGACGGCGCGCTCGGCCCGCCGGCAGACCGTGCGCGCGACGTGGAGCGCGGCGGCCTTGGGCGTGCCGCCCGGGAGGATGAAGGCCTTCAGCGGCTCCAGCTCCCCCTCGCCGTCGTCGATCGCCCGCTCCAGCTGCGCGATGCGCGCATCGGAGATGCGCGCCTTCTCGAGCTGCTCGCGCATCTTCTCGAGGTCGGGCGTGGCGAGGAGCGCGCCGAGCGCGAAGAGGTCGCGCTGCACCGGCGCCAGGACCTCGTCGATCCGCGGCATCATCTCGACCGAGCGCGCCATCCCGATCACCGCGTTGAGCTCGTCGATGTCGCCGTAGGCCGCGACGCGCGGGTGGTCCTTGCCGACGCGCCCGCCGCCGAACAGCCCCGTGTCGCCGGCGTCGCCGGTCTTCGTGTAGATCTTGAGGGTCATGGGCGCAATCTAGCGGAGCCGGTCCATGGTGGTCGGCAGCTCGTGCGACCCGCGCGTGGACGGGCGGTAGTTCTCGGGGAAGAGCTCGGCGAGGTGGGCCTGGAGCCGCTCCGGCGAGCCCGGCGTGCCGCGCAGCGCGCAGTACTCGTCGAGCGCGCGCCCCAGCACCTGCGCGTTCGGCCGGTCGCGCGGGTCCTTCTGGATCGCGGCGGTGATGAGCGCCTGGATCGTCGGGTCGGCGTCGGGGAGCCGCAGCTGCAGGTCGGGACTCGGGCCGAGCACCACCTCGTCGATCGCCGCCATCGTCTCGTCCTCCGTGAAGAGCGAGCGGAGGGCGAAGAGCTCGAAGAGGACCACGCCCATCGCGAAGATGTCGGTGCGCGGGTCGACGGCGCGGCCCAGGAGCTGCTCGGGGCTCATGTAGTGCTTCTTGCCGAGCAGGAGGGGCCGGCTCGCCGAGGGATCGACCATGGTGCGGGCCTTGGCGATGCCGAAGTCGCCGAGCTTCACGTGGCCGTCCCAGGTGAGCATCACGTTCCCCGGCGAGACGTCCCGGTGCACGATGTCGAGCCGGTGCCCCTGCTCGTCGACGAAGTGGTGCGCGAAGTCGAGGGCGCGGCAGACGCGGCTGGCGCAGTACGCGGCGACGTCGGGCGGGAGCGGGATCCGCCGCGCGCGGTGCGTGTTGATGAGCGTGCGGAGCGTGAGGCCCTTGATGAGCTCCATCGCGATGAAGAGCGCCCCCTCCGACTCCCCCAGCTGGTAGATCTGCACGATGTTGCCGTGCACGAGGTTCGCCGAGAGCTTGGCCTCGTCGATGAAGAGCTGCCGCCACTCGGCGTGCTGGCCGAAGCGGTCGTGGATGATCTTCACGGCCATCCGCTTGCTGAAGCCGGCCGTCCCCTCCTGCTCGGCCTCGTAGACCGTGGCCATGCCGCCGCGGGCCACCTCGCGGATGAGGCGGAATCGGCTGGCGACGCGGAGTTCGTTCTTGGGTGTCATGCGGGCGCGGGCGGGGCGACGGGTGTCCGGCGGTTGTCCGGGGGGTGCGTGCGGTGCGAACTTAATAGGATGAAGACGCACGAGATCCGCGACCTCTCCATCATCGGCGCCGGGCCCACCGGGCTCTTCGCCTTGTTCTACGCTGGCATGCGCGGCGCGACGGCGCAAATCATCGACGCCCTGCCCGAGGCGGGCGGTCAGCTCGCCGCGCTCTATCCGGAGAAGCACATCTTCGACGTGGCCGGCTTCCCCA
>CAZPJF010000085.1:0-11197 GCA_964586095.1 uncultured Gemmatimonas sp.
TCGACCCCAAGATGCAGGTGGCGCAGCGCAACCTCGAGGTCGCGTACTTCAACACCGGGTACTACGACCAGCGGGTGAGCGAGCTGCGCGAGCGGATCCGCCAGCAGCCCGGCGACCGCGACGCGCGCTGGGACCTGGGGCGCGCGTTCGCGCTCCTCGGCCAGCACGAGGACGCGATCCCCGAGTTCCGCGCGCTCCTCCAGCAGCGGCCGAGCGACGTGGCGGCGCTCATCCAGCTCGGGCTCTGCGAGAAGGCCAGCGGCCGGCTCGGCGACGCGCTGCACTGGTTCCGGCAGGCGCTCGCGGTGGACCCGCAGAGCTCGCTGCTCCACTTCTACGTGGGCGAGGTGCTCTACAACCAGGGCGCGTTCGAGGACGCGCTCGCCGCGCTGCGGCGCGCGATCCAGCTCAACCCGGACAACGCCGACGCGCACTTCCTGCTCTCGTTCGTGCTCGGCGACATGGGGCAGCACGAGGAGGCGGCGTCGGCCGGGAAGCGCGCGGTGCAGCTCAATCCGTCGCTCTCGCGCGCGCAGGCGAACCTCTCGCTCGACCAGTACGACCCGCGCAAGTACGAGGCGCTCCTCCCCGGGCGGCAGGCGCGGCGCTCGCAGGCGCAGATGGCGATCGCCGAGGAGAACCCGCTGGCGCAGTACACGCTCGGGCTCGCCTACCGCCAGCAGGGCTACGTGGCCGAGGCGATGAAGGCCTACCAGGCGGCGCTCGAGCGCGGCGAGGACCGCGGCCTGGTGATGCAGGCGATGGCCGAGCTGCACCTGATCCAGAAGGACCCCAAGCCGGCGATCGAGCTCTACGACACGCTGCTCACCGAGCGGAGCGACAGCCCCAAGCTCTGGAACGAGCGCGGCGTGGCGCTGCACCAGGCCGGCGAGCACGCCGACGCCGCCGAGAGCTACCGGCAGGCGCTGCTGCGCGACCCCGCCTATGCGCTCGCGCGGAACAACCTCGGCGTGGCGTACTTCCACGCCGGCCGCGCCGAGGACGCGATCGATGCGTTCCGCGCGGCGCTCAAGACCGACCCGCACCTGGTGAAGGCGCGGCTCAACCTCGCGCTCCTCCTCACGCGGCACCGCCGCTACCAGCTCGCGCTGGAGGCCTACCGGCAGGTGCTGGAGTCGGCCCCCGAGAACGCGGTGGCGTGGAACGGCGTGGGCATGGTGCTCGCGGAGCTGCGCAAGTTCGAGGAGGCGCGCACCGCGTTCGCGCGCGCGATCCAGGCCAAGCCGGAGTTCGCCGAGGCGCACTACAACCTCTCGTTCACGCTCTCGAACCTCGGCGACTTCGACGGCGCGCTGCGCGAGACCAAGCTCGCGCTCGAGCTCGACCCCTACTACGTGGCGCAGAAGTTCGCGCTGGCGATCGACCTCGAGTACGAGGATCCCGACCTCTCGGTGGTGCCGGACCTCGGCGGCGAGCACCGCCTCACGACCGAGGTCGACACCTTCACGTTCGACCCGACGCTCCTCGACTCGCTCTTCGTGGAGCTCGCGCCGCCGGCGGAGGCCGGCCCGCAGCCGCTCGAGAGCGACCCGTACCGGCTCGCGGTGGACTACCTCTCCAAGGGGCTCACCGACCGCGCGATGGCGGAGACGCGCCGCGCGCTCGCGCGCGGCGCCGACGCCGTCACCGGCAACGTGCTCCTCGGCGAGGCGCTCGGCCGGCAGGGGGCGTGGGGCGACGCGCTGGAGCGGTTCGAGGAGGCGCGCGCCCTCGACGGCGCGCACCAGGGGGCGCACCAGGGCGCGCTGCGCGGGCAGGTGCAGGCGCTGCTCATGCTCCGCCGCGGCGCCGAGGCCGGGGAGTCGGCGGAGACGCTCGCGCGCGTGGCGCCGGACGAGCCCGACGCGCTCCTGCTCGTGGCCACCGCGCGCTTCGAGGCCGGGCTGTCGGAGCGCGCGCTCGAGGCGCTGGAGCACGCGCGGCAGGTCGCGCCGCAGCGCGCCGACGTGCTCCGCGGGATCGGCAACATCTCGCGCGCCCTCGGCGAGATCGACGCCGCGATCGCCGCCTACCGGCACGCGCTCGCGCTGGACGAGGACTTCGCGGCCGTGCGCTACGACCTGGCGCAGCTGCTCATGCAGCGCGGGCTCTTCCACGAGGCGGAGGCCGAGCTGCTCGCGGCGCTCGAGTCGGTCCCCACGTACGCCGACGCGACGCTCGCGCTCGCGCACGTCTACCGCCGCAGCGAGCGGCCGCACGACGCGCTCGTGCTCCTCGTGGAGTTCCTCGAGCGCGACCCCTACAGCTTCACCGGGCTGCTCGCGCTCGGCGAGCTGCTGCACGAGCAGGGGCGCCACGCCGATGCGGCGGTCGCGTTCCAGCGGATCCTGCGGTTCGACGACACGCACGTCGGGGCGATCTACTGGCAGGGGATGCTCCTCGCGCAGCAGGAGCGCTTCCGCGAGGCGCTCGCGGCCTGGCGGCGCGTGGCGCTGCTGGAGCCCGCGAGCGACTGGGCCCGGCGTGCCTTCCGCGCCTCGCGCCGCGCCCAGGCGCGGCTCGAGGGCGTCGAGCCCCCCTCCGGCCCCATCGGAGCGTTCTGATGGCGATCGAGGGCCCCCTCAAGGAACTCGGCATCCACGATGTCTTCCAGCTCCTCGACCTGAGCCGGAAGACGGGGACACTGCGCGTGATCTCCGAGCTGCGCGACAACGAGGGCACGGTCCTGTTCCAAGACGGCAAGGTGGTGCACGCGAGCATCCGCTCGAACCCGCACCGCCTCGGCGACCTGCTCGTGCGCTCGGGGCGGCTCACCGACGGCGAGATGGCGCGCGCGCAGGCCGAGCAGGCCCGGGGCGACCGCCGCCGGCTCGGCGAGATCCTCATCGCGCTCGGCATGGTCACCCCCAAGGAGATCGAGCGCCAGGTGCGGCTGCAGATCGAGGCGGTGGTCTTCGAGCTGATGTCCTGGCGCGAGGGGCACTTCCGCTTCGAGGAGGGGCTCGACGAGGAGGCGGCGCGCGAGGCCATGGTGCGGCTCTCCACCGAGTCGCTGCTCATGGAGGGGGCGCGCCGGATCGACGAGTGGTCGCGGATCGCCGACCGCGTGCCGAACCTCGGGATGATCCCGTACCTCACGCCGCCGGACGAGGACCATCCGGCGATGCTCGACCTCCTGCCGCAGGAGTGGCAGGTGCTCGCGCTCATCGACGGCACGCACGACCTGCGCGAGATCGCGGCGGACCTCGCGATGAGCGAGTTCGACGTGGCGCGCATCACGTACGGGCTCGTGAGCACGGGCGTGATCCGGCTGCGGCCCCCGGAGCGCGCCTCGCGCTCGGTGGCGATCCCCGCCGACACGCCCGCCGACCCGAGGCACACGCCGATCGACACCTCGACGGAGCTCCTCCGGCGCGGCGCGGCGGCCTTCCGCCGCGGCGACCTCGACGGCGGCATCCAGGCCTGGACCGAGTTCGCCTGGGGGGTGCCGCAGTATCCTGGGATGACCTCGGTGCGCTCCGGCATCGAGGCCGCGACCACGCTGCGCGACGTCCTCGCCCGGGAGGTGCCGCTTGGCCGGTGACCAGATCCACGCCATGAGCGAGATGCTCGCGGCCGACCCCGCGAGCCTGGTGTTCGTGCCGCTCGCCGAGGCGCTGCTCGCGCGCGGGGACCTCGCGCGGGCGATGCGCGTGGCGGCGCGCGGGGCCCAGCGGCACCCGGCCCGCATCGACGCGCACGACCTCGTGGCGCGCATCGCGCTCGCGTCGGGCGACGAGGCGCGGGCGGAGGAGGCCTGGGCGCAGGTGCTGGCGATCGACCCCGAGTTCGGGACGGCGCACCGCGGGCTCGGCCTCGTGCGCTACCGGCAGGGCCGGCTGGACGAGGCGTACCAGCACCTCGCGTTCGCGGCGCACCAGGACCCGTCCGACGCGTCGGTGCGGGCCGCGCTCGAGGCGGTGCAGGGGGTGCTCGCCCAGCGCGATGCGCGGCAGTCGACCGCGGCGCCGTCGATCGACGCGCTGATGGAGGCCGCGTCGGGGCCCTCCGCCGCGCCCGCCTCCGCGCCCGCCCCCGCGCCCGCTGCGGCGCCTGCCGCCGCGGCCGCGCCGGACGCGATCGGGGAGACGCCCGCCGCGCTCTTCGACCCGATCCTCGACGACGCCAAGCTGGTCGCGCTCCTGCTCGACCAGGAGGGGCTCGTGCTCGCCGGCCAGTACCTGACGGCGGAAGGGCGCGACCTCGGCGCGGAGATCGGTGCGCACCTCACGGGCGTGAGCGACGAGGCGGGCCGCGCGGCGCGGCACTTCAAGCTCGGCGCGTGGACGCGCCTCGTGATCCAGACCGAGGCGGCGACGCTCGCGATCGCGCCCGACGGGGCGGAGTCGGTGCTGGTCGCGGCGCCGCGCGAGGTGCCGCTCGGCTTCGTGCGCCGGACGCTCGACCGCGCGCTCGCGGTGGCCCGCCGCTGGCTCGAGGGGGCGCGATGAGCCAGTTCGCCGAGATCATCTCCGCCGTCACGCGGCACCGCGGGGTCACCGGCTGCGTGATCGTGAGCGAGGAGGACGGGATCGTCGTGGACGGCACGGCGCACGTGGGCGTGAACACGAACGCCTTCGCCGCGCTCACCGGCTCGCTCTACCGCAAGGCGGGGCGCGCGGCCGCGGCGGCGGGGTTCGGGACCGTCTCGTTCGTGGAGCTCGAGGCCGAGCAGGGGCGCGTGCTGGCGGCGGGCCGGAACGGCGTGATCGTGGTCGCCGTCGCCGAGCCGCGGGTCAACGTGGGCCTGCTCCGCGTGGAGCTGCTGCGCGCGGCGGAGTCGCTGTGATCCGCCACTCGGTCACCGTCGGGTGGGCCGACCAGCCGCTCAAGGCGTACGTCGACGACGCGCGGGTGCAGCTCGCGGTGCTCATGCACCCGAGCGGGCAGGTGCTCGCGCAGCACGGCTTCCAGCGGAAGCTCGACGTGCAGACGGCGTGCGCGCTCTCGGCGGCGATCAACGCCACCGCGGACCAGCTCGGCCTGATGATCGACCGGGCGCCGTTCCGCGGGCTGCACTACGCCGGCAAGGTGCGCCAGCTCCACCTCGCCCAGGTCCCGGTGGTCGACGGGCTGCTGCTCCTGCTCTCGGTCTTCGACGAGGAGAGCTCGCTGGGTATCGTTCAGCTGTACCTCGAGGAGCTCCGCGCGGCGCTGGCTGCCGCGGCGCCGCCGATCGAGGAGGTGCCGCCCGCGCTCGCCGAGGATTTCGAGCGGGACCTCAACCAGAACCTCGCCGCCCTGTTCGGGAGGGGCGCATGACCCGCCCCCTCCCTCCTCGCACCCGGTCCCTGCCGTGAGCCTCGTCAACTACGCGACGCGCGAGATCACCTGCAAGATCGTCTACTACGGCCCCGGGCGGTCGGGGAAGACGACGAACCTGCACTACATCTACGGGCAGGTGCCGGGCGACCGCAAAGGCCAGATGGTCTCGCTGGCGACGCAGACCGACCGCACGCTCTTCTTCGACTTCCTCCCGATCGACCTCGGGTCGATCTCGGGCTTCACCACGCGCTTCCAGCTCTACACGGTTCCCGGGCAGGTCTACTACCAGACCACGCGCAAGCTCGTGCTGCAGGGGGCCGACGGCGTGGTCTTCGTGGCCGACAGCCAGGCGCGGCAGCTCGAGGAGAACATCGAGTCGATGCAGGACCTGCACGCGAACCTCGCGGAGCAGGGCGTCGACGCGCGCACCATGCCGCTCGTGATCCAGTACAACAAGCAGGACCTCCCGCCGGAGATCATCACGCCGGTGGCGGAGCTCGACGAGGCGCTCAACTTCCGCGGCGTCCCCGCCTTCGCGGCCGACGCGCTGCACGGACCGGGCGTGTTCGAGACGCTCCGGGGGATCTCCGAGCTCGTGCTCCGGCGGCTCAGCACCGGGCAGGCGGCGCGCTAGATGCGGCTCGACCCTCGGCACACCTTCGACCGCCTCGTCGTCGGCGCGGGGAACCGGCTCGCCGCCGCGGCCGCGCGCGCGGTCGCCGAGGCGCCGGGCACGACGTACAACCCGCTCTTCATCTACGGCGGCTCGGGCCTCGGCAAGACGCACCTCCTCACCGCCACCGGGCACCGCCTCGCCGAGCTGCAGCCGGCGGCGGAGATCCTCGCGCTCACGCTCGACGAGTTCTCCGAGCAGTGGCACGCCGCGGTCTCGGCCGGCGAGACGCAGAGCTTCGCCGGGCGGCTCGCCCACGTGGAGCTGCTGCTGCTCGACGACATCCAGTTCCTCACCGGCCGGCGCGAGATGCAGGCCGAGCTGCTGCGGCTCTTCGCCGCCATGCAGGAGGCCGGGCGGCAGATCGTCTGCGCGAGCGACCGGCCGCCGGCCGAGATCGCGGACGTCGACGAGCGGCTCATCCAGCGGCTCTCGGGCGGGCTCGTGGTCGACGTGGGCGCGCCGGAGTACGAGGCGCGCGTCGCGATCCTGCGCGCCGCCTGCGCCGAGCGGGGCGTGGTCGTCCCCGACGGCGCGCTCGAGAAGATCGCCAATAAGAGCGTCCTCTCCGTCCGCGAGCTCCAGGGCGCCCTCAACCAGTGGATCGCGCGGCAGACGCTCGGCACCGACCGGCCCACGGCGACGCGCACGCCGGTCGTCGGCGACACGCCCGCCCCCGGGAGCTCGGGGGAGTTCCTGAGCTTCCTCTCCGACGTCGCCCAGGCGGTGCAGCTCCACGTGGAGAGCTGGCAGGTGCGCCTGCGCGAGACCATCGCCTACTGGCAGGGCGAGGGCTACAAGACGGGGGTGCTGGAGCGCGCGCTGCAGCTCCCGAGCGACCCCGACGTCCCGGCGCTCGTCTCGGTGTACGTGCAAGCGGTGGAGCACCTCCGCGCGCTGGAGGCCGACGCGACCAAGGTGGACCGCGCGCTCGGCGGGCATGAGCTCTTCCGTGACCCGGAGCGGTTGGTCGAGGCGGAGGACTTCGTGGAGAAGGCGCTCGCCGGCGAGATGCCGCCCGGCGGGCCCAACCCGGCCTTCACGCGCGAGGGGTTCGACGTGGGCGCGTCGAACCAGATGGCGGTGCACGCCGCCGACGCGGTGATCGCGCAGCCGGGCACGCGCTACAACCCGCTCCTCGTCACGGGCGGGAGCGGCGTCGGCAAGACGCACCTCGTGCACGCGATCGGCAACGCGATCGCGCTCGGGTCGGGGGGACGGCTCAAGGTGGCCGCGGTGCACGCGCAGGTGCTCGTCGACGAGCTCATCGTCGCGATCCAGGAGGGGACCGTCGAACGGTGGCGGAGCCGCTACCGGGCCGCCGACGCGCTCATCGTGGACGACGTGCAGTTCCTCGCCGGCAAGGAGCGGACGCAGGACGAGTTCTTCTTCGTGTTCAACGCGCTGGCCGACGCCGGGAAGCAGATCGTGCTCTCGAGCGACCGGCTGCCGGCGGAGATCCCCGAGCTCGCCGAGCGCCTGCGCTCGCGGTTCGAGGGGGGGCTCATCGCCGAGGTCCAGCCGCCCGACCGCGCGCTGCGGGAGAAACTCGCGGCGCGCTTCCTGGCGGGGCTCGGGCGGCCGGCGCCGCCGGACCTGCTGGACGTGATCTGCGACGCGCCGGTGCAGAGCGTGCGCGAGCTGATCGGCGTGGTGAACCGGCTCGCCGCCGCGGCCGACGCGCGCGGGACGGCGCTCGACGCCGCGCTCGCGCGCGACGAGCTCGGCCTCGGCGCCGACGCCAGCACCACGATGGCCCCGGCGGCCGCGGCGGGCGCCGCCGGCGACCGCACCTTCCTCGACCGCGAGCGCGTCGTCTGGGACTGGCCCGACGTGGGCGCCCGCCTCATCGAGGAGCTGCGCTAGATGGCGATCCGCGGCTCCCTCAAGGAGGCGTCGCTCCCCGACGTCCTGCAGCTCCTCTCGATGGGCAAGAAGAGCGGCTGCCTCTCGGTCACGCACCGGAACAACTTCGGCTCGATCTACTTCGACAAGGGGCGCATCTCCTACGCGTCGATCGTCAACCGGCGCGACCGCCTCGGCGACATCCTCGTGAAGAGCGGGCTCCTCACGCAGGAGCTGCTCGAGCAGGCGATCACGCTGCAGTCCAAGTCGCGCACCAAGCGGCTCGGCGAGCTGCTCGTGGAGCAGGGGATGATCACGCGCGAGGACCTGCACGCGCAGATCCGCGTGCAGATCGAGGAGGCGGTCTACTTCCTCTTCACCTGGGCCGAGGGGACGTTCAACTTCGAGTCGGACATCCGGCCCGAGGAGCAGGACTTCCTCGTCTCGATCAACCCGGAGTCGCTGCTGCTCGAGGGCGCCCGGCGCGTCGACGAGTGGAGCCTGATCGAGAAGAAGGTCCCGAGCTTCGACCTGGTGTTCGAGCTGGACCGCCGGCGGCTCGCGGCCAACGACCCCACGCTCACGGCGGAGCAGCAGGCGCTGCTGCCGCTCATCGACGGGCGGCGCGACGTGCACGGGCTGGTGGACGAGTCGGGGCTCGTCGAGTTCGAGGTGGGGAAGGCGCTCTTCGGGCTCGCCACGGCGGGGTTCCTGCACCGCGTGGGGAAGACGCGGCCGCAGGAGGAGGTGGCCGCCGACGTCCGGGTGGAGGAGCACCGCAACCTCGGCGTCGCGTTCTACAAGACGGGGATGCTCGACGAGGCGGTGCGCGAGTTCCGCCGCGTCGCGGAGCTGCGGCCCGACGACCTCGGGGCGCGCTTCCACCTGGGGCTCGCGCACCTGCGGCTCGGCAAGTGGTCCGAGGCGCTCACGCACTTCGAGGCGGCGGCGCGCCAGCGCGGGGCCAAGGCGGCGGTGTTCGCCAACCTCGCGCTCGCGCTCGAGCGGCTGGGGCGCGCCGACGAGGCGCGCGCCGCGCTCGGCGAGGCGCTGCGCCGCGGGGGCGAGGAGGAGCCGCGGATCCACGTCTCGCTCGGGGTGCTCTCGCTGCGCGAGGGGCGGTTCGACGAGGCGGACGCGCACTTCATGCGGGCGCGCCCGCTCTTCGGCACCCGCTCCCCCTCGGCGGTCTGGTTCCACTCGGCGGCGCTCGCGGCGGCGCTCTCGGGGCAGCTCGAGAAGGCGATCGCGATCCTCTCCGAGGGCGTCGCGGCGCACCCGCACTCGGCCCCGCTCTACAACAACCTCACCGTCGCGCTCGTCGCGGCCGCGCGCCACGACGAGGCGACGCTCGCCGTGGACCGCGGCCTGCAGGAGGACCCGGGGCTCGCCCCGCTGCACCGCAACAAGGGCGACCTGCTGCTGCTCGCCGGGCAGGACGATCCCGCGCTCGAGGCGTACCTGCGCGCGGTGAAGCACCACGAGACGCTCGGGCCGGAGGTGTGGGCCCGCATCGGCGGGCTGCGCGACAAGCACGGGGAGCGGACCGAGGCCGTCGCCGCGTGGGAACGGGCGCTGCAGCTCGACCCGGCGCACGCGGAGGCGCGGCAACGGCTCGCCGCCGCCCGCGGGGGCTGAGATGACCGCGGTGCAGGACGACGAGGCCGGCTTCCGCGCGCTCACGGGGAAGATCGCGGCCGAGCGCGGCTTCGGCTGCGCCAACTACAAGGACGGCTGCCTCCGGCGGCGCATCGCAGTGCGGATGCGCGCGCGCGGCACGGCGAGCTACGCGGAGTACGCGGCGCTCCTCGACCGGGAGCCGCTGGAGATGGACCGCCTCGTCGACGCGCTCACGATCAACGTCACCAAGCTCTACCGCGACGCCGCGGTGTAGGAGGCGGTGGCGGCGCAGCTGAGCCCGGCGCTCTGGGCCCTCGACGTGCCGCGGCTCCCGGTGTGGAGCGCCGGCTGCTCGTCCGGGGAGGAGCTGTACACGCTCGCGGCGCTCTTCCACCGGCACGCCGAGCGCACCGCCACGCCGCACAAGCTGCGGCGGCTGCGGATCATCGGGAGCGACATCGACCGCGCGTCGCTCGACGCGGCGCGCACCGGTGCCTACCCCACGGCGGCCTTCGCCGAGATGCCGGTGGAGCTTCGCACGCGCTACTTCTCGGCCCAGCCGCCGCACAGCGCGGCGAGCGAGCTCCGGGCGCTCGTGCAGGTGGAGCGGCGCGACCTGCTGAGCGAGGACCCGCCGGCCGACGGGCTGCAGCTCATCACCTGCCGCAACGTCATCATCTACTTCGACAAGGCGAGCCAGGAGCCGCTGCTCCAGCGGTTCCGCGACGCGCTCGCGCCCGGCGGGTTCCTGGTGCTCGGCAAGGTGGAGACGCTCCTCGGGCCGGCGCGCAGCCTGTTCGAGGTGGTGGACGCCCGGCAGCGGATCTTCCGCAAGGCGCCCGCGTGACCGACCAGCACGTGCGCATCGCGCACTACGCCGTGGCCCGCGGGAGCGGCCGGCTCGTCACCGTCGGGCTCGGCTCGTGCGTGGCGATCGCGCTGCACGACGCGCGCTACCGCGTGGCGGGGCTCGCGCACGTGCTGCTCCCGGACCCGAGCCTCGCGCGTGACCCGGCGAACCCGGCCCGCTTCGCGAGCACGGCGGTGCCGCTCCTCGTGGCCGAGATGCGGGCGATGGGCGCGCGCGGCGCGCTCACCGCGCGCCTGGCCGGCGGCGCGGCGCTCTTCGGCGCGATGCTCGGCGCGCCCGGCGGCCAGATGGGCGTGCGCAACGTCGCCGCCGCCCGGCAGGCGCTCGAGGTCGCGGGGATCGCGATCGTCGGCGAGGAGACCGGCGGCAGCGCGGGGCGCAGCGTCTCGTTCGACGTCAACTCGGGCGCGATGACCGTCCGCTCGGTGCGCGGGGGCGAACGTGTCCTCTGAGCGGCGGGTGCGGCGCGTCCTGGTGGTGGACGACAACGCGCTCCTGAGCGCGGTGCTCCGCGACCTCATCGACGGGATCGACGGCTTCACCGTGGTCGGCACCGCGAAGGACGGCGAGGAGGGGCTCCGGCTGGTGCACCAGCTCGACCCCGACATCGTCACGCTCGACATCGAGATGCCCGGCATCGACGGCCTCGCGGTGCTCGGCTACATCATGAGCGAGGTGCCGCGGCCGGTGGTGATGGTGAGCGCGGCGACCACGCGCGGGTCGGTGGACCTGACGATCCGCGCGCTCGAGCTCGGCGCCGCGGACTTCGTGCGCAAGCCGGTCGGGCACACGCGCGCCGACTGGCTCGGCAGCCGGCAGCGGATCGAGGAGGCGCTGCGCGCCGCCGCGGTGATGAACGTGCGGGGCGTGAGCGTGCTCGCGCGGCCGCGCCTGCGCACGCCGGCGCCCCTGCCGCGAGATCG
>CAZPJF010000086.1:0-11053 GCA_964586095.1 uncultured Gemmatimonas sp.
CAGAAGGTGAAGATCAAGATCGCCCCCGGCCGGGACGTGGACTGGGTGCGCGCGGTGCGCACCGCCGTGGGCCACGAGGCGCACCTCATGGCCGACGCCAACAACGCCTACACGCTGGCCGACGCCGACCGCCTCCTCCAGCTCGATGACCTCGACCTCATGATGATCGAACAGCCCCTCGCCTGGGACGACCTCGTGCGCCACGCCGAGCTGCAGCGCCGGCTCCGCACGCCGCTCTGCCTCGACGAGTCGATCACCTCGCTCGACCGCGCGCAGGACATGGTCACCCTCGGCGCCGGCCGCATCATCAACATCAAGCCCGGGCGCGTGGGCGGCTTCGCGCAGTCGATCGCGATCCACGACTACTGCGAGCAGCTCGGCATCCCCGTCTGGTGCGGCGGGATGCTCGAGAGCGGGATCGGGCGGGCGTACAACGTCGCGCTCGCCTCGCTCCCCGGCTTCACGCTCCCCGGCGACCTCTCGCCGAGCGCACGCTACTGGGCGCAGGACGTCGTCTCGCCGGAGTGGACGATGGATGCACAGGGCACGGTGCGCGTGCCGCTCGACCGCCCGGGGCTCGGCGTGGAGGTCGACCGCGCGCGGATCGACGCCATCACGGTGCGCCGCGAGGAGCTGCGCGCGTGAGCGGTCCGCGCCGGGACCCGGATCGAGGCGCCGCGGGCACCGCCGCGCCCACGCGCCCGACCCCATGGTCGGGCGCGCCGGCGGTCGACCATGAGGGCGCCGCCGAGCGGGAGGCGCAGGTCGCGGCGGCGCTCGCACGCTTCTCCCCGGCCGAACGCGACCGCGTGATCGCGCTCCGCCGCTCGCTGCACGCCGACCCCGAGCTCGCGTGGGAGGAGCGCCGGACGCAGGCGGCGCTCCGCGCCGCGCTCGAGGCGGCCGGCATCTCCGACATCCGCACCGTCGCGGACACCGGCCTCGTCGCGACCATCCGCGGCACCCGGCCGGGCGCCCCCGTGATCGCGCTGCGCGGCGACATCGACGCGCTGCCCATCACCGAGGAGAGCGGCCTGCCGTTCACGTCGCGCAACGCGGGCCTCATGCACGCCTGCGGGCACGACATGCACGCGAGCTGGGTCGTCGCGGCGGGGCTGCTGCTCGCCCGCGAGCCCGCCGCCGGCGACGTGCGCCTCATCCTCCAGCCAGCCGAGGAGGTGGGCGAGGGCGCGGTGCAGCTCCTCGCGAGCGGCGCGCTCGACGGCGTCGCCGCGATCTTCGGCGGGCATGTCGACTGGCGCTTCAGCGTGGGCGAGGTGGTCGCCACCGCCGGTCCGCTCGCCGCGAGCACCGACACCTTCGAGATCACCTTCCACGGGCGCGGCGGACACGGCGCGCGGCCGCAGGACACGCTCGATCCCGTCGTCGGGCTCGGCGCCTTCATCGGCGAGGTGCAGACGCTCGTCTCGCGGCGGCTCGACCCGGGGCTGCCCGGCGTCGTCACGGTGGGCGTGGTGCAGGCGGGGAGCGCCGCGAACGTGATCCCCGAGCGCGCGCGCTGCGCCGGCACCATCCGCGCGACCATCCCGGAGTCGCGGGCGCTGCTCCGCGACGGCGTCCGCGCCGTCGCCGAGTCGGTCGCGGCCACGCACCGCCTGCGCGCGGAGGTCACCCTCAGCGAGGGCACGCCGCCGCTGGTGAACACGCCCCACGCCTCGTCGTGCGCGCAGCAGGCCGCGCGGGCGCTCCTCGGCGCGTCCGCGCTCCGTGCGCTCGCCACCACCAACATGGGCGGCGAGGACTTCGCGTTCTACACCGAGCGCATGGAGGGGTGCTTCATGCGCATCGGCACCTGGCGCGAGGGGCGCACGCGCTCGGGCGTGCACACGCCGCGGTTCGACCCCGACGAGGATGCGCTCTTCGTCGCCGGTGCGTTGCTGGCCGACTGCGCGCGCGTCGCGAGCTCTCCCTGACGCCTCGCATCATCGCCGTGGACCCGGCCGCGCCCGGCGCGGCGCTCGCCGAGGCCGTCGCGCGCCTCCGCGCCGGCGAGCTCGTCGCCTTCCCCACCGAGACCGTCTACGGCCTGGGCGCGCACGCCCTCGACCCCGCCGCGGTCCGGCGGATCTTCGAGGCCAAGGGGCGGCCGAGCTACAACCCGCTGATCGTGCACGTGCCGGATGTGGAGGCGGCGCGCGCGCTGGTCACGGCATGGCCGCCGGCGGCCGACGCGCTCGCCGCGCGCTTCTGGCCCGGCCCGCTCACGTTGGTGCTCCCCAGGCGCCCCGAGGTGCCGGACGCCGTCACCGCGGGCCGTGCGACCGTCGCGATCCGCGTGCCCGCGCATCCGGTCGCGCGCGCGCTGCTCGCCGCGTGCGGCCTGCCGCTCGCCGCGCCGAGCGCGAACCGCTTCACGGAACTCTCGCCCGTGACCGCCGCGCAGGTCGCGCGCTCACTCGGCGACCGCGTGCCGCTCATCCTCGACGGCGGCCGCACCGCCGTGGGGATCGAGAGCACCGTGGTGGACCTCACCACCACGCCGCCGCAGCTCCTGCGGCCCGGCACGCTCACCCGCGAGGCGCTCGAGGCGGTGGTCGGCCCGCTCGCCGACCCGCCGGCCCCCGCGCACGCCGAGGCGCCGCGCGCCGGCCCCGGCATGATCGCGCGCCACTACGCCCCGCGCACGCCGCTGCGGCTCGTCCACACCACCGAACTGGCCGCGGCGCTGCACGCGGCGCATGGACGCGCCGCCCTCGTGACCTGGAGCGACGCGGCGGCCGCACTCGCAGCGAGCGCCGCCGAGTTCCGTCGCCTGCCGGCGGACGCCGCGGCCTACGCCGCCGAGCTGTACGCCACGCTGCACGCGCTCGACGACGCCGAGTGCGACGTGGTGCTGGTGGAGACCCCGCCCCCGCATCCCGAGTGGGCCGGCGTCCGCGACCGCCTCAGCCGCGCAGCCCACCGCGTCTGAACGCGTCCGGAATGCAGCACGGGCCCTGGCTGACGCCAGGGCCCGTCCGCCATCTGCCATCTGCCATCCGCCATCTGCCATCTGCCATCCGCCATCCGCCTTCTGCTATCTGTTCGTCGTATTGTCCAGGAACCGCCGGTTCGCGGCCGTCGTGCCGCCCACCGTGATGTCCCCGCGGGCGCTGATGGTGTACACGCGGCCGTTGTTGAACGTGACGCCGGTGCGCGTGACGATGTCGACCACGCCGGCGTCGTAGCGCGTCCCGAGGTTGTAGGTCCCGGCCGGGACGGCGACGAAGTCGCCGGCGGCCTGGTAGGCGACCAGGCCCCCCACCGCGACCACCGCCCCGCCCACCGTGTTGGTGGCGTAGAGCGTCATGGGCGCCGCGTTGCCGATCGCATGCACGAAGCGGACGTACGCGGTCGAGTAGTCGATCTCGCCCGGGAAGTCGTCCTCGACGATGAACTCGTCGGTCGTCTTGGCGACGGCGTCGTAGAAGCCGCTCATGTAGAACGAGTAGTACCGGCCGTTCTCCACCGTGGTGTTCAGCGAGGCGACGGCGAGGCCCTTGTCGACGGTCGCCGTGATGCGGCCGGAGAAGGCGTACTGCGCGGCGGGAAGCTGCGAGTAGAGCCCGGCGAGCCCGAGTGACCCGTAGGCCGTGCCTGAGGTCGACTCCTGCCCGGTGGTGGAACCCACGCCGGTGACCTTCATCTCCCCGGCGTAGAAGTTCACGTTGGGGCCGCCGACGCTGAAGTTGTAGAAGCGGACGCTGGCGCCGTCGAGGGGCCCGGCGATCACCTGCACCGCATTCCGTTCACAGGCGGCGAGCAGCGCGAGCGCGCCGAGGGCCGCGAAGGATCGAAGTCTCGTCATGGTCGGTTACGGTTGGATGATCCAGAGCGGCACGGTGTGGTAGTCGGCGGCGGTGCCGCCGATCGCCTCGAGCGCGGCGAGGTTCCACACGTACTCGGAGTTGAAGCGCGGCCGCATGCGCTGCACCGGCAGGTTGTTGTTGTCGAGGAACAGGTTGGTGGGCAGCGCGAAGCCCGGGTAGATCTGCGTCGCGGTCACCGGGTCGAGCCCGGTGTAGCCGTAGCGGCGCATGTCCATCCAGACCTCGTTGTGCCCCCAGCCCCACTGCGCGATGTACTTCTGCGTCATGATCATCCAGAGGCGCAGGTCCGTCGCGACCGCCGGCACGATCGCCGGGGCCGTGAGGTAGGCCGTGCGCTCGGCGCCGCTGATCTGCGTCGGCGTCTGGCCGCCGTCGAGGTTGCGCGCATTGACGAAGTCGATGTGCGCCCCGATGCCGTTGGTGTACGCGGTGAGCGCCGTCGGGAAGTCGCCGGCGCGGTACGCCGCCTCGGCCTTCACGAACTGCAGCTGCGCGTAGGTCATCACCGGGATCCGCGCCCGGTTGTCGAACAGGTAGCGGCCCGGGAGGTTGAGGCCGCCGGTGCCGGCGTAGCCGTGCAGGTTGTGCGGGATGGTCGCGGTCGGCAGGCCGCCGTTGGGGATGTCGATGTCCCCGCCGCGGTACGCGCCGTCGGGGGCCGGGGCCAGCATGCGGCTCATGCGCGGGTCGACCACGCCGCCGAACGCGGTCCCGTTCATCAGGTTGACCACGAACTCGGTCTGCCGGAACGAGTGGATGTTGCCGCGGGTGCGGCCCCAGAAGTTGATGTCGTCGTTCTGGGTGCCCGGGTAGGTCTGGAGCGCGTCGTCGGCGTTGCTGACGAACGAGCTGTCCACCGCCGCGATCACCGCCGCGGGGTTGTACGCGGCCTTGTTGGAGTAGTGGTTGAGCGACATCGCCTTCAGGCCCCAGGCGAAGCGGCGCCAGCGGTCGCGGTTGCCGGCGTACATCCGGTCGCCGCGCGCGAGGTAGGTCGCGTCCACCGCCCCGTCGGTCCGGCGGAGGAGC
This sequence comes from uncultured Gemmatimonas sp., assembly GCA_964586095.1. GTDB lineage: Bacteria > Gemmatimonadota > Gemmatimonadetes > Gemmatimonadales > Gemmatimonadaceae > Pseudogemmatithrix. The sequence continues at coordinate 4,860 of CAZPJF010000086.1, forward strand.
ACGATCGCCGAGTCGAGGAGGCGGTGCACCTCCTGGTAGGCGAACTCCTGGTCGTCGTAGTCGTAGGTGAACCGCGACAGGTCGAAGGCCTGCGTGATGATGATCGGCCCGTGCATGTCGGTCAGGACCTGCCAGCCCCACGCCTTGAGGATGAGCCCGACGCCGAGCAGGTCCCAGCGCTCCTCCGCCGTGGCCTTGCGGTTCATGTCGACCAGGTTCTGCCCGAAGTTCCAGTACACGTCGCGCCACTGCTGCGCGCCGTTGTCGCTCGAGGCGACGTACCCCATGCGGTCCCACACGTTGGGCGTGGCCGGCGCGGTCGCGGCCCACGCATGCCATTGCTGCGTGTACTGGCCGAGGAAGCGTCCGTCGAACTGCGGCGACGTCGCCATCCAGTGCAGCATCGGCGGGAGGTAGAGGTACGCCGAGACGGTCTCGGGACCGTTCGGGTTGGTGTTGACGTCGAGGAAGTCCTGGCACCCCGCCGCCACCACGAGCGCGGCGGCGAGCGCCGTCCGTCGAAGGGATCTCATCATGGTCAGAAGCCCACCTTGAGGCCGAAGCTGAAGCCGCGCGGCATGGGGAAGTTGCCGTAGTCGATCCCGGCGGCGCCCGACCCGCCCACCGCGGCGGTGTTGCCGTTCACGATCGGGTCGAGGCCGGAGTAGTTGGTCGCGAGGAAGAGGTCCGTGCCGGTGAAGAAGACGCTCGCCGACCGGCCGCGCAGCACCCGCACGTACTCGTCGGGGAGCTCGTACCGGATGGTGATGTCGCGGAGCCGGAACCAGTTGATGCTCTCCTCGATGAAGAGCTCCTCCGACATGAGCGTGTAGAAGCCGTTCTGGATCGACGGCGTCACCACGATCGTGTTGCGGGTGGGCGTCGCGGTGTTCTCGAGGCCGTCGCGCAGCACGCCGCGGATCACCCGCGGCTGCTCGCGGTCGAGCGTCCGGCGGCTGAGGCCGCGCGCGGTGAGGAAGTGCTCGGTCGCGTTCAGGATGTCGCCGCCGCGGCGGATGTCGAACAGCACGCTGAGCGTGGCCCGGCCGTAGCGGAACGTGTTCGTCAGGCCGAGCGTGAAGTCCGGCTGCCGGTCGTAGCCGCGGTCGAAGAACGCGGCCGCCGGCGTCACCGGGAGGCCGGTGGTCGGGTCGATGAGCAGCTCGCCCGCGTTGTTGCGCGCGAGGTAGCGGCCCGTCAGCGACCGCGTCGAGAGGCCGGGCTGCGTCCCGTTGCGGATGTTCCCGTAGAGCCAGGTGTCCGAGACGTACGACTCGGGGAGGTCGTTCGGCAGCGCGACCACCTCGCCGCGCGTGCTCTCGAAGTTGGCGACCACGTCCCAGGTGAAGGACCCGCGCGCCATCGGCGTGCCGCGGGCCGTGATCTCCATGCCCGTGTTCCGCGTCGACGCACCGTTCAGGTTGAACAGGATGAAGCCCGTGCCGTACGAGCCGCGGATGTCGTTGACGATCTGGTCCTTCGTCTGCTTCCGGTACCAGGTGACGTCGAGGCCGAGGCGGTCATCGAGGAAGCCGAGCTCCGTGCCGAACTCATAGGAGGTCGCGAACTCGGGGCGGAGCTTCACGTTCGGGCCGGTGAAACCGTAGCCGTAGCCGCCGTACGACGTCGTCTTGTACTCCAGCGACGGGAGGAACGCGTACGGCCGGGCGTCCTTGCCCACCTCGGCGTACGCCGCGCGCACCTTGCCCGTCACGTACTTCGCCACCGACGGGAACGCATCCGAGAAGATGAAGCTCGACGAGATCGACGGATAGAAGAACGAGTTGCGGTCCTGCGGGATCGTCGACGTCCAGTCGTTGCGGCCGGTCACCGTCACGTACAGGTAGTCGCGCCAGTCGAACGTCGCCTGGCCGAAGAGGCTCATCAGGCGCCGCTGCGACTGCACCGTGCGGTTGAACCGGAGCGTGGTGTTGTTCACCGACACGAAGTTCGGGTCGAGGAAGTCCTGCCCCTTCACCGCCGTGGCGATCGACTTGAAGTCGGACACCTGGTTGCCGACCAGGCCGCTCACCCCGACGCCGCCCGGCAGCTCGTACCGGTTGATGTTGAGGAGCGTCTGCGCGTTCACGTTGCGCACGACGTCGTTCACGACGTCCAGCACCCCGTTCACCGTCGCCGCGAACGCGCTCTCCGGGTGCCGCAGCAGCGAGTTCTCCGTCGTGTAGCCGTCCACGCCGATGTTCGTCTTCAGGCTGCCCCACTTGAACGGCGTGATCACCAGCCCGACGTTGCTGATCAGGCGCGACACCACGGCGCGGTTGCGGTTCTTCTCGACGTTGAAGTACGGGTTGTCCGTCTCGCCGAGCCCCACCGAGGTGATGCGGCGCCGCGTGCCCGCCGGCGAGAGGAAGTCGCGCGCGTTGTCCGTCTGCGGCCACACCAGCAGGCCGATCAGCGGGCCGTCCGTGCCCTTCCACGCCTGGTCGTTGTCCGAGTAGGCGTAGTTCATCGTCAGGTCGGCGCGCAGCCAGTCGTTCACCTGCGCCTGCGAGGCCCCCGTGAGGTTCACGCGCCCGTAGCGCGAGTTGGGGACCACGCCCTCCTGCTTGTCGCTCGAGACGCCGAGCCGGTAGTTGATCCGGTTGTCCGGCGCCGCGCCGTTGAAGGTCAGGTTGTGCTTCTGCGTCATCGCCGGCTGGAAGAAGCCGGAGACGTTGTCGTAGAACGTCGTCGTGTCCGCGTACGGCGCGCCGAAGTACTGGAAGCTGCCGATCGAACCGTCCGGGTTCTGCACCGTCGCCCCGTAGGTGCGCTGCAGGCTCGGCCGGCGCCCCGCGCGGTCCATGCGGAAGGTGGTGCTGTACTCGAGCCCGCCCACCCCCGCCCGGCCGCGCTTGGTGGTGATCACGATCGCGCCGTTCGCCGCGTCGATCCCGTACAGCGCCGACGCCTCGGGGCCCTTGAGCACCACGAGCGACTCGATGTCCTCGGGGTTCAGGTCCGCCGCCCGGTTCGTGAAGTCCACCCCGCGGTTGTTGAACGCGGTGGTCGAGCCCGGCGCGTCCGACGCCATCACGTTCGTGTTGAACGTCTTGTTGTCGATCGGGAGCCCGTCCACGATCATCAGCGGCTGGTTGTTCGACGAGATCGAACTCACGCCGCGGATCGTGATCGAGGTCGACGCGCCCGGCACGCCGGACGTGCTCGTCACCTCGACGCCCGCCACGCGGCCCTGCAGCGCGTTCAGGAAGTTCTCGCGCTGCGTCTGCGCGATCGCCACGCCCTCCACCGTCTGCTGTGCGGTGCCGAGCGCCCGCTGCGTCGTCGTCTGGCCCAGCGCCGACACGACCATCGCGTCGAGCTGCGTCGCGGTGCGCTTGAGCGTCACGTTGATCACGCGCTCCGCTCCCACCGTCCGCTCCACCGGCGCATGGCCGATGAACCGGTACTGCAGCACCTGGCCGGGCTGCACCCGGATCGAGTAGTCGCCGGACGCGTTGGTGATCGTCACCGCGGTGGTGCCCTTGATGACCACCTGGACGCCCTGCATCGGCGCCCCCTGTTCGCTCGTCACCTTGCCGGTGACGGGCTGGTCCTGGGCGGACGCTGGCGCTGCGATGAGGAGGATCCCCATCAAGGCCAGGAGGACTCTGTTCTTCATGCGATTGGCACCTGAGAGTGTGGGAACACGGCCGATTCGGTCCGAGAATCGTACGGGCGCGCTATAATGGTTCCATCCCACGTAGGCGTCAACCATTAAATGAGTAGTCGAACGAACCTGTCCCGTTTCGACACTCCTCGCCCCTTCCTGCCATGCTCCCCATCGACCTGCGCGGCAAGCGCGCCCTCGTCGCCGGCGTCGCCGACGACAACGGCTTCGGCTGGGCCATCGCCAAGCACCTCATCGAGGCGGGCGCCTCCGTCTGCGTCGCCACCTGGCCGCCGGCGCTCAACATCTTCCTCAACCTCCTCGAGCGCGGGAAGCTCGACGAGTCGCGCCGGCTCGCATCGGGCGCGCTCCTCGAGTTCGAGCGCATCTATCCGCTCGACGCCGTCTTCGACCGCCTCGACGACGCCCCCGCCGACATCCGCGAGAACAAGCGCTACAAGGACGTCGGCGACTTCTCCATCGCCGGCCTCGCCGCGCGCCTCCAGGCCGACTTCGGCGCGCAGCCGCTCGACATCGTCGTCCACTCCCTCGCCAACGGCCCCGAGGTCAAGAAGCCCCTCCTCGAGGTCTCGCGCGGCGGGTACCTCGCCGCCGTGAGCGCGAGCGCCTACTCGCTGGTCTCGCTCCTCCAGCACCTGGGACCGCTCCTCCGCCCCAACGGCGCCGTCGCCTCGCTCACCTACATGGCCTCCGAGCGCGCGATCCCCGGCTACGGCGGCGGCATGTCCTCGGCCAAGGCCGCCCTCGAGAGCGACACGCGCGTCCTCGCCTTCGAGGCCGGCCGCAAGTGGGGCGCGCGCGTCAACACGATCAGCGCCGGCCCCTACGCCTCCCGCGCCGCGAGCGCGATCGGCATCATCGGCAACATGGTCAAGTACTGCGAGAAGAACAGCGCGCTGCCGCAGGCCCTCGACGCGAGCGAGGTCGGCGTGGCGATGACGTTCCTCTGCTCACCCCTCGCGAGCGGCATCAGCGGCACCACGCTCTACGTCGACAAGGGCTACCATGCCATGGGGATGGCGGTCGACGGCGCGACGGTTCCTGCTCTGGGCTGAGGGTGGAAGGATGAAGGTGGAAGGATGAAGGTGATGGCGGCCCGCTGCGTGCGCGCTGCCCCCACCTTCATCCTTCATCCTCCATCCTCCATCATCTTCACGTACATCGTCACCGCGTACGCGCCCCCATCATACTCGCGCTCGCCGACCCTGGCGTACCCGAGCCGCTCATGGAATCGCTCCGAGCCCTCGTTCCGCGGCCGGAGGTTCACCTCGAGGGTCACCCGCGGCCAACGCGTCGCCGCGAACGCGTGCATCTCGTCGTACAGCCGCGTCCCGACGCCCCGTCCGCGCACCCGGTCGGCCACCACCACGCGATCCAGGTACAGGAACGCGTCGTACCGTGCGCTGAACCACGCGTAGTTCCCGCTCCAGTACGGGCGCCCGGAGGCGATGCACATCACGAAGCCGCACACCCCCTCGGCGTCCTCCGCCACGCGGTACCACGCGGCCAGCGCCACGATCCGCTGGAACTCCTCGTCAGTCACCGCGTTCACGTTCGGCACCGCCGCGTTGTTCAGCGCGACCACGGCCTCGAGATCCCCCGGGACCGCGTCGCGCAGCACGACACGGGGGGCGCTCATGCGAGCGCCCCCCGTGCCGTCGCGCCGTCGATCCGCGCGCGCGCGCCCGCCATCAGGCGGCCATGTCGTCGTCCATGGCGACCACCGGCCGCTGCGGCACCGGCGGATCCTCGGCCTTCGGCACCACCGCCTCCTGCCCCGCGCGGCGCGCCTCCTGGTTGAACCGGTTCAGGTCCTCGGTCATCAGCTTCTGCAGCTGCTTGAGCTGCACCTCCAGCAGCTCCGACAGCTCCGTGAACACCGCCTCGCTCTGGTCCGTGGGCCGATAGGGCCCCGAGCTCGCCACGCCGGTGAGCGCGGCCAGCTTGTTGTTGAGCTTGATCGGGAAGTTGAGCGGATCCTGGTTCGACTGATTCTTCGTCTGGTAGATCTCCTCCTCCACCTTCTTCATCGCCGCGTCGAGCGCGTCGGCCGAGCGCTTGAGGCGCGGCGCCTTGCTCACGCGGTCCTCGAGCTGGGCGCGCACGTTGCGGATGGTCTTCACCGCGTCGTTCGCCTGCGTCACGCGGTTCCGCACCTTGATCAGGAACTCGAACTGCGCCACGAGGTCGGCCGCGGTGGCCGTCGTGCGCGGGTCGTTGAGCAGCTTGAACCGCGCCTCCTGCGGCGCCGCGTCACCGACGGTCATCCGGACGGTGTACTCGCCGGCCGGCGCGATGGGCCCGCGCACGCTGCCGGCCCACATGATCATCCCGCGGAAGGAGCTCGCGTCGGGGTACCGCATGTCCCAGGCGAACTGGTTGAGCCCGGCCGCGTTCTGCGGCCGCGGCCCGCCGCCCGCGCCGCCGCCGAAGCACGAAACCGCCACTTTTGCCAAACCCGTGTTGGCTGCTGTGCTTCTTGTTTTTGGTCTGTTTGTCAATAAGTTAAAATAGCCCTATGGTCTGTCCACAGGGCTATTTTCTCTATTACTTTTTGTTTTTC
>CAZPJF010000087.1:0-11017 GCA_964586095.1 uncultured Gemmatimonas sp.
GCACGATGGGGAAGGGTAGAAGAGACGTACGGCGAGGATCCGTACCTGCAGTCGTCGATCGGCGCGCTGCTCAAGAAGCGCTCCCCGTGGCTCTTGGTGCTCTTCGTCGGCCAGATGTTCACCGCCGCCGCCATGGGCTACTTCCAGAGCGAGATCGACGCCGCCACCGTGCTGGCGCTGTTCATCCCGCTGGTCATCAGCTCGGGCGGCAACTCGGGCTCGCAGGCCACCTCGCTGATCATCCGCGCGCTCGCGCTGCAGGAGCTCACCGCGCGCGACTGGTTCCGCGTGATGGGCCGCGAGCTCGTGCTCGGCCTCGTCCTCGGCGCCATGCTCGGCGTCGTCGGCCTCCTGCGCGTGGTGCTCTGGCAGTGGATGGGCCTCTACGGCTTCGGTGAGCACTACCTGCTCGTGGCGACAACCGTGGGCACGACGGTGCTGGGCGTGGTGCTCTTCGGCACCCTCACCGGCGCCATGCTCCCGTTCGCACTCAAGCGCCTCGGCTTCGACCCCGCGAGCGCGTCGGCGCCGCTGGTCGCCACGGTCGTCGACGTGACCGGCGTGGTGCTCTACTTCACCATCGCGCTCGCGATCCTGCGCGGCACGCTGCTGTGAGGGCCGAGCACGAGCGGCGCGCGGTGGCGCTCGTGCTCCTCGCCGCCTGCGCCTTCGGCTCCCTCGCGATCGGCGTCACCCTCGCCTCCCGCGCCGGGGTCGCGCTCATCGCACTCATGGCGTGGCGCTATGCGATCGCGTCGCCGCTCCTCGTCCTCGCCGCGGGCGGGCCGGCGAGGGTGCGCGTGGCACCGCGGCACGCGGCCGCGCTCCTCGTCCTCGGCGGCGGCGGGCAGACCCTCGTCACCTTCCTGTCGTTCTCGTCGCTCGCGTGGCTCACTGCCGCCCAGCTCGGCTTCCTCTTCTATACCTACCCGGCCTGGGTCGCGCTCTTCGCCGCGCTGGGCGGGAGCGAGCCGCTCACGCGCGGGCGCGTCGCCGCGCTCGGCCTCGCGCTCGTCGGCATCGCGACGATGGTCGGGACGCCGTGGAGCACGGCACTGCCGCTCCCGGGCGTCGCGCTCGCGCTCGGGTCGGCGCTCATCTACGCGCTCTACATCCCCCTGCTCCACCGGTTGCGGGGGCCGCTCGACGCGGCCGTCGCGTCGGCCTGGGTGATCACCGGGGCGGCGATCGTGTTCACGGCGTGGGCATTCTTCACCGGCGTGCTCGTCGCGGGCATGACGCCCCGCCTCTGGGCCGTGGCGGTCGGGGCGGCCGTCATCAGCACGGTGGTCGCGTTCATCGCGTTCCTGCGCGGGCTCGCCGCGCTCGGGCCGGTCCGCACCGCGATCCTCTCCACCCTCGAGCCGTTCTGGACCGCGCTGCTCGCCGCCGTCGTGCTCGGCCAGGCCATCGGGCCCACCACCTTCCTCGGCGGCGGGTGTATCATCGTGGCCATCGTGCTGCTGCAGCGCTCGCCGCATCCCGCGATCCCCGACGCCCCGCCTCCCGAGTGACGCACGCTTCCGGCGCGCGGCCCTCCGGGTGCCCCCGCGCGCTCCCCCGCCCCCGCCCCCTCCGACCCGCGCGATGACCGCCTCCCAGCCACGACCCGATGCCGGCCAGGCACCCGCCGGCACCTTCTTCACGCTGCTCGCGGCCACCGGCTTCGCGGCCGTGAGCATCCTCACCGCCAAGGCGACCGCGACGGGCCTCACGCTCGCGACGGTGCTCGCGTGGCGGTACGTGCTCGCCGCGGTCATCCTCACGCTCTGGGTGGGGACGCACGACTACAAGCGCATCCCGCCGCGCGAGATGATGCGGTTCGTCACGATCGGCGGCTTCGGGCAGGCGCTGCTCGTCTACCTCGCGCTCTCCTCGCTCGCCTACATCCCGGCGGCGACGCTCGCGTTCCTCTTCTACAGCTATCCCGCGTGGGTCGCGCTCGCGCAGGCGGTGCGCGGGGCCGAGCGGCTGGACGGCCGGCGCGCCCTCGCGCTCGCGCTCTCGTTCGGCGGCATCGGCGTGATGGTCGGCATGCCCGGCGCCGACACGATCGACTGGCGCGGCGTCGCCCTCGCGCTCGGCGCCGCGATGGTCTACGGGATCTACATCCCGATCATGCGCGTGCTGCAGAAGGACCATCCGGTCGCGCCACCGAGCGCGTACTCCAAGATCGGGGCGGCGCTCGCGTTCCTCGTGCTGAGCGCGATGGACCGTTCGTTCACCTACCGGCTGGCGCCGGAGGCGTGGGGGATCATCACCGCGCTGGCGGTCTTCAGCACGGTGCTGCCGAGCGTCTTCTTCCTGATGGGCCTCATCCGCCTCGGGCCGGTGCGCACGGCGATCGTGTCCACCGTGGAGCCGTTCCTGACGGCGCTGCTCGCGGTGGTGGTGCTCGGGCAGCCGCTGACGCTGCCGACGATGCTGGGCGGGGCGCTCATCGTCTCGGCCGTGGTGGTGCTGCAGTTCAGGCGGGAGCGCGTGGCGCCGTGAGGATGGCGGACCGAGGACGGCGCGGGCGGTCCGTCGCGTCGGGGCGCGCCGTGCCCGGCCCCGACGCGACGCGTTGCCGGCGCCGCCTTACACCCCGACGGCCGCGCGCTCCCCGCCGACCGCCTCGGTCCGCCCCATGAGCTCGCGCTCCTCCACGATCCCGTGCTCGAGCCATGCGTGCTCTCCCGCCACCACCCGCTGGGCCAGGCGGTAGAGCGCCCCGTCGTGGCGGCCGTACAGCGCCCGGAACGACGCCTCCACCCGGTCGCGCGCCTCGCGGCAGAACACCTCGGCGAGCTCCAGCGCCTCGGCGTTCCCCTGCTCGGCGAGCATCTTCGCGCGCGCGATCGTCGACGCCATCGCGTAGAGCTCGGCCCCGATGTCCACCGCGCGGAAGAGCACCATCTGCCGCTTCTCGAGCTTGGGCCCGAAGCGCACCATCGCGTGGAAGATCGTGCGCCCCAGCCGCCGCGTGGTGCGGTCGAGCCACTCGAGGTGCGGCTCGAGCCGCCCGAACCCGGGGTACGACCGCATGGAGCTGATCCACGTCCCGGGGTACCAGGTGAGGTAGAACGGCGCCGCCTTGGCCGCGTACCGCAGCCGCGTGCCGAGCGACGACTTGGGGTCGACGATCGGGAACGCGATCGAGAAGTGCGCATCCACCGCCTCGCGGGCGATGAAGAGCCGCATGATCTCGCTCGACCCCTCGAAGATCAGGTTGATGCGGCTGTCGCGCATGGCGCGCTCGATCGGCAGCGGCGCCTCGCCGCGCGCGCGCAGGGAGTCGGCCGTCTCGTAGCCGCGCCCGCCGCGGATCTGCAGCGCGTCGTCCACCGAGCGCCAGGCGAGCTCGGTGTTGAACATCTTGGCGATCGCCGCCTCGAGCCGGATGTCGGTGCCGCCGCGCTCGTACAGCGCGGTGCTCATGAGCGCGACCGATTCCATCGCGAAGGTGTTCGCGGCGAGCCGCGCGACCTTCTGCGCGATCGCGTCGTGCCGGGCGATCGGCTGGCCCCACTGCACGCGCTCCTTGGCCCACTGCCGCACGCCGCGCAGCAGCGCCTTGCTCGCGCCGGCGACCGACGCCGGGATGGTGAGCCGTCCCGTGTTGAGGGTGATCAGCGCGAGCTTGAGCCCCTTCCCCTCGCCCCAGAGGATGTTCCGCGCCGGCACCTTCACGTCGGTGAACGAGATCCACCCGTTCTCGATCGCCTTGAGGCCCATGAAGCGGCACCGGTGCTTGATGCTGATGCCGGGCGTCCGCGCGTCGACGATGAACGCCGTGATCTGCTTCCGGCGCAGCTTGCCGTTCACCTCGCGGTCCGGCGTGCGGGCCATCACCACGAAGAGGTCGGCCCGCGTGCCATTGGTGCACCAGAGCTTCTCGCCGTTGATGATCCAGTGCTGCCCGTCCTCGGTGGGCGTGGCGCTGGTCGTCATGTTCGCGGGGTCGGAGCCGGCGTTGACCTCGGTGAGCGCGAACGCCGTGATCCCGCCCTTGGCGATGCGGGGGAAGAACTCGCGCTTCTGCTCCTCGGTGCCGAAGAGCTTGAGCGGCTGCGGCACGCCGATCGACTGGCTCGCCGACAGCAGCGCGCAGAGCGAGCCGCACTTGCTCGTGACCATCTCCATCGCCTTCACGTAGGCCATCTGCGAGAGGCCGAGCCCGCCGTACTCCTTGGGCACCTTGATGCCGAAGGCGCCCAGGTCGCGGAGCTCCTGCACGTACGCCTCGGGGATCTCGCCGGTGCGGTCCACCAGGTCGGCGTCGTAGCGCTGCAGGAACTCGTGCAGCCGCGCGAGGAACGGCGCGGCCTCCCGGGCGGCGGCCGGGTCCTCGGGCGGATGCGGATGGATGAGGTCGAAGCGGAAGCGCCCCAGGAAGAGCTCCTTCACGAAGCTCGGGTGCTCCCACGCGGACTCGCGCGCGTCCTCGGCGACGTCGCGGGCCTCCTGTTCGGAGGCGAGCGCGGTGCTCGGGTGATCGGCCATGGAAGGCCTCCTTCGGATGTGGTCGTGCAGGGTGGCGGGTCGCAGGGCTTCCCGCAGCGTGCTTCAGTCTACCCCGCGGACCCGCGCCGGAACAGGAGGACCCCGCCGGCGACCGCGATCGCCGCGAACGCGAACCACTGGATCGCGTACGACCGGTGCGACCCCTCCGAGAGCACCGGCGGGCCGAGGCGGCGCGGCACCGAGTCGGCGCGGGCGGTGGAGTCCGAGGTCATCACGACCTGCACGGCCGCCACCGGCCGCCCGAGCCGCGCGGCGAGCGCGCCCTGGGCCACCGTCCGGAGCGGCCGCGCGGCGTCGGCGGGGGCCGGCGGGCCGTCCGCGGGGATGGGGAGCGCGTAGCCGCGCACGGTCGCCGTGTCCCGCTCGCGCCACCGCGCCGGCTCGACCGCGGCCGTGTCGGGCGAGTAGACCCAGCCGCGCACCACGAGCACGAGCGTGTCGGTGCCGGCCCGCTCCATGGGCGTCAGCAGGTGGACGCCCGGCGACCCCTCGTTCACGCGCCCGGCATGGACCTGCTCGAGGTCGTACCGGAACCGGCCGGTGAGCTCGACGCGGCGCCCCCGCACCGCGCCACTGTCGCGCGGGAGCGACGCGAACGCCACCGGCACCTCGGCGAGCCGCGCCGCGATGGCGGCGTTCCAGGCGGCCCGCTCGCGGTGCCGCGCGAGCTGCCAGACGCCCAGCCGCACGAAGAGCACGGCGCAGGCGAGCGGGATCAGCAGCCCGAGGAGGGCCTTGATGCGCATCGGAGGGAGAGCGGGAGGTGGGACGACCGCGGGGCCGCGCGCCCTGTGCCCTGCGTCACACGGGCGGCCGGAGCGGGGCACACGGATTGCACGTAGTCTAGCGAGGTCTCATGCTATAGTGGCCGCAGCGCCCGGCGCCGCGTCGCCGGTCCCCATTCCCCACGCACCGCCCCATGTCCCGTCGAACCCCGCGACTGCGCCCCGCCGCCGCCGCATTGCTGCTCACCGGGGCCTCGCTCCTCAGCTGCGGCCGCGAGGTCACCGGGCTCGGCGGGCGCGGCCGCATGGCGGAGATCCAGTTCGTGCCGGCCTTCGAGACCGTCCGGCTCGAGGGGAACGGGCAGCCGCTGAACATCGGGGACGTGGTGGAGTTCGCGCGGGTCCGCGTGGTGCTGCTGCGCACCAACGGCGACACCGCGGTGGACCGGACGATCGACTTCCCGTCGACGGCCGACAGCGTGGCGCTCACGCTGAGCGTGCAGCTGAGCGACGCCGCGACCAGCGAGGGGGAGCCGTTCGCCGCGACGCTGCGGTACGTGACCGCCGCCGGCGACACGGTCTTCCGTGCCGGCCCGGTCACCGTCCTCGGCAAGCCCTCGGGCGGGACGCCGCCGCAGCCGCCCGTGATCACCGCGCGCTACGTGGGGCCCGGTGCGAACGCGGCGTCGCTGGTGATGACGCCGCCGGACTTCACCGGCACCATCAACCAGACCGTCGCCTTCGCGACCGTCGTCCGCGACTCGTCGAACGCGGTCCTCGCCACGGCGCCGGTCGCGTTCACGTCGAGCGACTCGCTGCGCGTGGGCGTGAACCTCCGCACCGGCCTCGCGACCCTGCGCGGCGCGCGCGGCGCCGCGCTCATCGTCGGCCAGACGCTGACCGGGCAGTCCGACACGGCGCTCGTCACGATCACGCCGACCGCGTCGCAGCTGCTGCTCGTGAGCGGCGGCGGGCAGCAGGTGCGGCAGGGATCGCCCTTCCCGCAACCCGTGCGCGTCCGCGTCAACGCGGTGGACGGCCTCGGCGTCGCCGGCGTCCCCGTGGCGTTCACCGTCACCGGCGGTGCCGGCTCCACGAGCCAGCCCATCGACACCACCGACGCGAACGGCCTCGCCGAGGTGACGTGGACGGCGGGCGATGCCGCCGGGGCGGCGCAGCTGCAGGCGGCCGTGGTCGGCGCGCCCGCGCTCGCGGTGGTCGTCACCGGGACGCAGCTCTCCTCGGCGCCCACCGCGCTCACGTTCGAGGTGCAGCCGGTCACGATCCAGGCGGGCGCGAGCCTCCCCGCGTTCAGCGTGGTGGTGCGCGACGCGACCGCCGACACCGTCCGTGGCTTCGCGGGCACGGTCGATCTCGCGCTGGCCGGCGGGACCGTGGGCGCGAACCTCGTCGGCGGCCGCGCGGTGCAGGCCGTCAACGGCGTCGCGACCTTCAGCGGCCTGACCGTCGACCGGGACGGCGCCAACTACCGCCTCGTGGCCTCCATCGTCGACGGGCCGTCCGCGCAGTCGAACGCGTTCACCGTGACCCCCTCGCAACCGGCGTTCCTCACCGTGGTCGGCGGCATCGGGCAGTCGGCGCCGCCGAGCACGGTGCTGCCCGATTCGATCGCGGTGCGCGTGACCGACATCTTCGGCTTCCCCAAGGCGGGCGTCGCGGTCACCTGGAGCGTCGTCACGGGCGCCGGCGTCGCCTCGCCCACGGCCGGCGCGACCGACGCCAACGGGCGCGCCGCGACGCAGTGGACGCTCGGCGCCTCGGGCGCGCAGCAGCTGCGCGCCTCGATCGGCGGGCTCATCGAACCGGTGAACATCAACGCCACCATCCAGGCCGGCGGCGGCAGCGCGGAGCTGTTCCTCGGGCTCGACTCGACCGGGGTGTCCGTGGGCCGCTCGCGGCCGGTGACGGTGTTCCTCACGGCGCCGGCGCCGGCCCCGATCACGGTGGACTTCGCCACGCGCGGCCCCGAAGCGAGCTGGGCGCAGCCGCAGCTCGTGATTCCCACCGGGGCGAGCCAGCTCACGGCGACGCTCAACGGTCTCGTCATCGGCAGCACCTGGGCCGTGGTCTCCAGCAGCGCGGGCACGGACTCGATGCGCGTGGTGGTCGACACCGCGGTCGTCACCATCGACCTCGGCAGCAACGTGCAGATCGCGGTCGGCGACACCGTCCGCACGCTGGTCGTGCTCGACGAGCCGGCTCCGGCGGGCGGGTTGGTCGTCACCGTGGTCTCCACCGACTCGTCGCGCGTGCTCGTCGCGCCCGGGACGGGACTCGGCGTCCTCGATCCCTTCTGCTACTACTGCTATGGCGGCGCGCGGGCCGACACCGCGGGCGGAGCCGTGCCGGTGCCGAACGACGGCAAGGCGCCGCGACTCCTCGCGCCGCTCGCCGGCACCGCGTCGATCACGGTCGCCGAGGGCAATCTCACCGCCGTGCTGGTGATCCTGCCGATCCAGCCGGCGGACGGTCAGGTCACGCCGGTGCCGCTGACGGTGCAGGCGCCGGGCTTCGCCGGCGAGGGCGCGTCGCTCGTGCCGCGGCTCAACAGCCTGCAGGCCGACTGCTACTACTGCACCGCGGCGCCCGGGCAGGCGGCCACGGTCTACGTCGAGATGTACGATGAGCTGCGGCGCGACGCGCTCGTGCGGATGCGCTCGCTCGATCCCGCCGTGGTCGCGGTCCGCGACTCGCTCGGACTCATCCTGCGCGGGAGCCGCTCGCCGGACGAGTACTTCACGGTCGTCGCGCTCGCCGCGGGCTCGGGTCGCGTGGAGTACACCGTCGACGGGGTGGGCGTCGATACCGCGACCATCACGATGCTGCCGCCGCTGCTCAGCGCGTTCACCAACCTCATCGGCGTGCAGGTGGGGGCCTCGAACAGCCTGTACCTGCAGCTCGGCTTCGACCTCGGGGGCGGGAGCTTCTCGTACGGTGCGCCGGTCGCGGATCCCCTCACCGTCACGGCCACCAGCCGTGACCCCGCCATCGCGAGCCTCGAGCGCACCCGCCTCGCGATCCGTCCCGACGAGTCGTCGGCGGAGTTCCGCGTGGTCGGGCACGCCCTGGGGTCGACGTGGGTCGACCTCTCGGCACCCGGCTATCCCGCCGATTCCGTGCAGATCGTCGTCTCCGCGCCCGCACTCGATCCGTTCGGGAACGCGCAGCGGATCGGCCGCGGTCTCGTCGAGCAATCCTTCTACGTCTACCTCGGCTCGTACTACCGCACCGATCCCACGATGCTCAGCGTGAGCTCGAGCGACGAGGCGACGCTCCGGGTGCTCACCACGGAGGTCCCGATCGCCGCCGACGCCGGCTACGCGTACGTGCGGCTCCTCGGACGCGCGACCGGGTTCGCCACGCTGACGTTCGCCGCGCCCGGGTTCGACACCGTGACCTTCCCCATGGAGGTCATCGAGCCCGAGCTGATCCTCGCCACGTTCGCCTCGCCGGCGACGATCGACGCCGACAGCGCATCGCGCGGCCTGAGCGTCTACGTCGGGGCGGACGGGCAGGCGGAGTTCACCGGCGATACGGTCGAGGTCACGGTCCGCTCCACCGACCCCTCGGTGCTCGTCGTGACGGACTCGATCCTGCGCATCCCGACCGGCGCGAGCGCGAGCTTCGGCGGGAACGTGCGCGCCATCGCGCCGGGGACGGCGCGGTTGACGGTCCACGCCAATGGGTTCCGTTCCGACACGTCGGCGCTCGTCACCGTGCGCCCCCTGCGCCTCCAGTTCGCCGGCACGACCGTGCAGGTGGGGAACGGGCTGCGCGCGCCGGTCGGCCTGACCCGCCTCACGCCGCCTTCCGCCCCGCTGATCGTGACCTTCGCGGTGAGCGGGACCGGCGGCAGCACGCTCGAGCAGCTGGCCGACACCCTCGCCGCGGGCACGCCGAGCGTGTCCGTGAACATCCTGGCCGGCCCGGCGACCGGGACGGACACCGTCATCGCCACGGCACCGGGACTCGCCGCCGACACGCTGATCGTCCAGGTGGTCCGCACCCGGGTCGAGTTCGGCCAGCCCTCATCGATCGAGGTCGGAACGACGTCCACGCTCGGCGCCTTCCTGTACGGACCCAACTTCACGACGCGCGCGACGGTCGCCGAACGCCGGTTCACCGTGACGAGCCGCGACACGGGCGTGGTCCGCGTGACGGGCGACACCCTCGTCTTCGACGCCGGCACGTCGTTCCCGAGCGTGCTCGCCACGCTCGAGGGCCGCGCGCCGGGCCAGGCGATGCTCGTCATGTCCAGCGTCGACGGGTCCGCCGACCCCGACTCGGCGTTGGTGCGCGTGGTGCCGCGCTACCTGCGGACGAATCCGGAGCTGATGGTGATCGGCATGCGGCAGAGCACCTACTATGGCGAGCTGTACGTGGAGCGGCAGGGCGCGTTCGACGACTCGCTCTGGGTCCAGCTCCGCAGCTCGGACCCCGCGCTGGTGTCGGTCCCCGACTCGATCCTCATGACGCCCGGCCAGTACTACCAGTACTACTCGGTCGCCGCCGGTGACACGATCGGTTCGGCGCGCATCACCGCGAGCGCGCCCGGCTTCGTGGACGCCGAGCAGGTGGTCGTCGTCACGCGACTCGAGTTCTCCGTGTCGACCTACGGGGACGTGCCCCTCGGCTCGCGCCAGCTCTTCGATGTCTACGCCACGGGCGGCGACTACTACGCGAGGCCGCTGAGCGTGCCGATCCCCGTGACGGTCAGCGTGGACGACCCCACGGTGGCCGCCATCGAGCGTGACTCGCTGCTCTTCGAGCAGGGCGAGTACTCGCTCGTCGACAACGGGATCGTCGGCCTCGCGCCCGGGCGGAGCGTGCTCCGCGTGAGCGACCGGCGCGCAGGCGTGTTCGACGCCCTGACCCCGGGGCGCCGGGAGTTCCTCGTGCGTCGCCCCCGGGTGGAGTTCCTGAGCCAGAGCGCAGCCGTGGTGCCGGGGACCGCGACCACCGGGCTCACCGTCGCCCGGACCTTCGCCGCCGCGGATTCGCTCTGGGCGCGCGTCCGCAGCCTCCAGGGTCGCGCGACCACCGTCCTCGACTCCGTGCTCTTCCCGGCGCTCGATAGCTATGCGTACCTCCCGTTGGAGGGGCTCAGCGCGGGGGTCGATTCGCTGGTCATCGAGTCCGCGAACCACGACGGTGACACGCTCGTCGTGCGCGTCATGGACGGCGTGCTCAGGGCCGTGAGCCCGCTGCCGGCCACGATGGTCTCGACGGACTCGACCCTGCTCGTCCTGCAGCTCGGCAGCGCCGACGGGCAGCAGCTCACGCCGACGGGGGCCGGGATCGCCGTGTCGTTCGCGACCTCGCCGGAGCTCGAGGTGCGCGTTGGTGGCGCCGCCGTGACGAGCACGACGTTCGCACCGGGCGCGAACTCGCTCTCCGTCTGGGTCGTGGGCCGCCAAGCCGGCCTCGGCCGACTCTCGGTCACGGCGCCCGGGTTCCTCAGCAGCGCCTTCACGATCACCCTCAGGAGTCCGCCAGATTGATCCCGACGACCGGACATCGAGCGACGCCGCCCGGCGATCGCGCGCCCGCGTGGGCACAGCATCAGACAGGGCCACGCACGCGTCCGCGGGCGCGAGCCGGTGCATGCACGGACGCGAGCGCCCCCGCGATCGTCAGGGCGATCGGCTGTGCGCTCGCGATCGCCTCGGCGGTCGCACCCACGCTCGGCGCACAGCAGGCGGCGACGCCGGGCCGTGCCCCGACGTCGGCGGCGATCGCGGCGCCCGCGAGCGCGGACACGGCCC
>CAZPJF010000088.1:0-10934 GCA_964586095.1 uncultured Gemmatimonas sp.
CAGGTCGGTCACCGAGGTGACGGGCCAGCAGTACCGTCGGTACGCCGCGGCGTACCGCTCCGCGAGCTCGGCGCGCGTGGTCATCCGTGCGGCGAGCGCGTCCACGTCCACCCCGCGTGCCGCCACCGCGCGGAGCACGCCCACCGTCTCGGGCAGCGCGCCGCCCGCCGCCGCGCTCACCGCCGCGTACTGGCTCCAGATCAGTTCCTGCGCCTTGGCCGACCAAGGCATCAGCTCGCAGTCGAGCACCACCCAGTCGGTCGCGAGCCGTTCCCAGCTGCCCGACCGCGAGATTGCGCCGTGGAGGATGCCGAGCAGCCCGCGCTCGAGGTCGGCGTCATCGAAGAACCGGCGCCCGGTGCGCGTGGTGACGATGCCGACCCCCTCGCCGGCGACGCCGAAGCGGCGGCGAGCCACGTCCTCGTCGCGGCAGATGACGACCACCGCCCGCGACCCCATGTGCTTCTCCTCGCACACGACCGCCGGCACGCCGTGGTTCCGGAAGTACGCGAACGCCTCCGTCGGGTACTCCAGGTAGCCCTCGCGCGCGGTCGTCTCCGACGGCGACATCGTGGGCGGAAGGTACACCAGCCACTTGGGGTTCGCGGCGAATCGGCTCATCACTTCGAGCGCCGCCGTCGCGTTCTCCTCCCGGATGGTCACGGTGTGGTGGAGTCGGGTGCCGATGATCCGCTTCCCGGTGACGTCGGCGAGGTCGAGGAGCTCGTCCTCCCGGTGCTGCGACGAGAGGACCGCCGCACCCGCGGCCGTCGGGAAGGGGCGCACCGGCACGGCGTACGTCGCCTGCGCTGGGACGGAGACGAGCTCCCGCTCCGGCCAGCGCAGCGCCGTCAGCCGGCCGCCGAAGACGCAGCCGGTGTCGACGTTGATCGTGCGGTTGAGCCACTCCGGCTCCGGCACCGGAGTGTGCCCGTACACGACGTGCGCCTGGCCCCGGTACTCGGCGGCCCAGTCGTACCGCACCGGAAGCCCGAACTCGTCGGTCTCGCCCGTCGTCTCGCCGTAGAGCGCGAAGTCGCGGACCTTCCCCGACCCGCGCCCCTGCATCTCCGCCTTCAGGCCCGCGTGCGCCACGACGAGACGGCCTCCGTCGAGCACGTAGTGGCTCACCAGCCCGTCGAGGAACGCCTCCACCTGCGTGCGGAACCCGGCCGGTTCGCCCTCCAGCTGCGCCAGTGACTCGGCGAGGCCGTGCGTGACCTGCACGTCCCTCCCGCGCAGCTTCTTCAGGAGCTTGAGGTCGTGGTTGCCGGGCACCGCGAGCGCCTGGCCCGCCTCCACCATCGCCATCGCGATCCGGAGGGCGTCGGGAACGCGCGGCCCCCGGTCCACCAGGTCACCGAGGAAGACCGCCTTGCGTCCGTTCGAGTGCCGGAAGGTCCCGTTCCCGTCGCGGCGGTAGCCGAGCGTGTCGAGCAGCGCCTCGAGCTCGGTGGCGCACCCGTGCACGTCGCCGATGATGTCGAAGGGACCGTGGTCCGTCTTGCGGTTGTTCCAGAGCGGCTGGCGCTCGATGGTGACCGCCGCGGCCTCTTCCTCGGACCGCAGAACGTGCACGTGCCGGAAGCCCTCCCGCTGCAGGTTGCGGAGGGACTTCCGGAGCTGGCTCACCTGCTGCCGGATCACGTGCGACCCGAAGGCCCGGTCCGCGCGTGACCGGTTCCGGGCCTCGCACATGCGCTCCGGCAGGTCGAGCACGATGGCGACCGGCAGCACGTGGTACCGGCGCGCGAGTTCGACGAGCGGCTTGCGCGCCTCGGCCTGCACGTTCGTGGCGTCGACTACCGTGAGCAGCCCGCGCTCCAGCCGCTTCGCGGCGATGAAGTGCAGGACCTCGAAGGCGGGCTTGGTCGCCGACTGGTCGTTCTCGTCGTTCGACACGAGCCCGCGGCAGGCGTCCGAGGAGAGCGTCTCAAGCGGCCCGAAGTGGGCGCGCGCGAAGGTGCTCTTCCCGCTCCCCGACGGGCCGACCAGCACGACGAGCGACAGCTCGGGGATGGTCAGCACCTCGCGAGCCGGCGCAGGGGCCGTTGCCTGCAACGTCTCCTCGGTCATCACCCGTTCCTCGTCAGGATCGCCATCTGCGTCGGTGACCCGACCTCGGGGTCCACCGGTCCCACCGGGGCGAAGCGCACCGTGTATCCGAAGCGCTCCGCGATCCCGCCGGCCCAGCCCTGGAACTGAGCGCGCGTCCACTCGAACCGGTGGTCGCGGTGCCGGAAGCGCCCCGCGGGGAGCGACGCCCAGCGCACGTTGTACTCGACGTTCGGCGTCGTGACCACCACCGTCGCCGGCCGCGCGAACTCGAAGGCGACCCGCTCGAAGGCCGCGAGGCGCGGCGGATCGAGGTGCTCGATCACCTCCACCACCGCGGCCGCGTCGAAGCCCGCGAGGCGCCGATCGCGGTACAGCAGCGAGCCGTGGAGCAGTTCGATCCGCTGCCGCTGTGGCGACGGCAGGCGGTCGAGCTTGAGCCGGTCCATCGCGAGCTCCAGCACGCGGTGGGACACGTCCATGCCGACGATCCGCGTGAACTGCCGGTCGTCGAGCAGCATCCGGAGGAGGCGCCCTTCGCCGCAGCCGAGGTCCACCACCGACGCCGCGCCGCTGGCGCGCAGAGCGCCGAGCACCGCGGCGAGCCGCTGCTCGTGCAGGGAGAGCGGTCGCTCGAGGGCGCCCTCCTCCGAGTCCTTCGCCCCGGGGCCATCCTCGGCGCGTTCCTCCGTGTCGTCCTCCGTCACCAGCCGCGCGATCGCGTCGCGCACGAGCGAGTGGCGGTGCTTGAGGTAGCGGCGCGCGATCCGCTCCCGCTCGGGATGCGCGGCCAGCCACCCCTCGCCGTGGCGCACCAGCTTCTCCACCTCGTCGTCCCCGACCCAGTAATGCTTCTCGTCGTCGAGCACGGGGATCAGGACATAGAGGTGCGCGAGCAGCTCCGAGAGGCGCTTCACCCCGCGGAGGGTCACCGTGAAGTAGGCGCTGGCGCCCCACGCCGGCGCCGTCGTGTCCAACGGATGCGCCTCGGCGGCGACCGCGTAGCCGAGCGGTTCGAAGAGGCGGCGGAGGAAGTCCTCGCCGCCACGGCAGGGAACGACCGCGAGCCGCGCCTCGAGCGGGATCGACGTCGCGGCGAGTTCCGGGCGCTCCTTGCTCTGCCCCGCGAGCGCCGAACGGAACACCTGGGCGATGGCGACGCTCAGGAACGAGGAGGCGACATAGGGCCGGTCGTTGACGTACTGCCGGAGCAGCCCGCCCTCGCCGTCCGGGCCCCGGCGGCCGCGGACGAGCCCCACCGGATCCACGTCGAGCACCAGCGCCGCCGTGCACCGCGAGGCGGAGGCCTCTGGGTACACGACCTCCGCCTGCCCGAACGAGAGCGCGAAGCGCTGCGCGCGCGCGGGGTTCTTGTGGAGCAGGAAGCCCAGGTCGGTCGCCGGCTGGTGCGTGGTGCTGACGGTCAGCAGCATGGGTCGGGTGAGAAGGCCGGGTGATGCGGTCGCGGTGCGGTGTGTCGGGTGGGCGTGAACGGGAACCGCCCCACCTGGCGAGGAGCGCGGGTGGGGCGGCGAAGGGTCGGTCTCCACTCTCGGGAGTCCGGCGACCTAACCGGCGTCCTCCCCTCCACCCTCCGCGCCCACATCGAAGATCTTGAGGACGTGGGGCAGCGCGCGCGGCGCCGGGGCCGGGGCAGCGCGGGGGAGGTCGAGGGTCAAGTGGATCCGGCTCACGGGAAGCGGAGCTTACCGCCCGGACCAGAGGTGGTCAATCCGCCGGGGCGCGCGCCTGACGCGTCCCCCGACCGCATGAGGCACGCTCGAGCCGGCGCGGCGGTGACCGACCGGTGGCCCCGAAGACGAGAAGCCGTCGGCCCGAAGTGAGCCGACGGCTTCCGTTCGATAGCTGGGGCGGGACTCGAACCCGCGACCCCGGCATTATGAGTGCCGTGCTCTAACCAGCTGAGCTACCCAGCCAATCAACAAGGCGCCCCACCTGAGCAGGGCGCCTTGTCGGTACCACCAGTAGCGGGGGCGGGATTTGAACCCGCGACCTTCGGGTTATGAGCCCGACGAGCTACCAGGCTGCTCCACCCCGCGGCAGTGCAGGAAAAGTAGCCCCGCCGACGGGAAAATCAAGCCGTGTGATCCGCCGCGCGCGCGCTCCCCACGACCCACCTCGCCCGACCCACCACCCCCTGCCCACCACGCCCCACCCACCACGCCCCAACCACCACGCCCTACCCACCACGCCGTCCCCCTACCGCCCACTGTCCCCCGGCACGAACCGATACAGCATCTCCTTCTCCCCCTTCACCATCCCGAACTCCTCCCGCGCGATTCGCTCCTGCGTCGCCGGGTCGCTCTCCACCGCCTTCTTCTCCAGCTTCAACCGCTCCACCACCCGCGCCAGCGAATCCACCGCCGCCCGCTCCTTCGCCAGCGCCCGCCGCTGCCGCAGCAGGTCGATCGTGCCGTACTCCCCGCCCTGCACCGCGAACGCCACCGCCGCGAGCAGGAACGAGAGCACCACCACCCGCCCGATGATCTGCTTGGCGGTGAGCGGCTCGCCGGGGGCGCGGCGGCGCGGCGGGGCCGAGGAACGGGACGCGCCGCGCGCGCCGCGCGAGCCGGCGCCTCCCCCGGCGCCCGCCCCGCGCGATCCCGACCCGCCTCCCCCGCCCCGTCCCGCCGCCATCGCCGGTTACCCCTCCAACCCGTAGATCGCGCCGCCGGGGAACTCGGCGTGCGCCCCCAGCTCCGCCTCGATCCGGAGCAGCTGGTTGTACTTGGCCACGCGGTCCGTGCGGCTCGCCGAGCCGGTCTTGATCTGCCCCGCGTTCGTCGCCACCGCGAGGTCCGCGATGAAGGTGTCCTCGGTCTCGCCCGAGCGGTGCGAGATGATGGAGCGGTAGCCGTTCCGCCCCGCCATCTCGATGGTCTCGAGCGTCTCGGTGAGCGTGCCGATCTGGTTCACCTTCACCAGGATCGCGTTCGCCACGTCCTCCTCGATGCCGCGCGCGAGGAACTCCACGTTGGTCACGAAGAGGTCGTCGCCCACGAGCTGCACCCGGTCGCCGATCTTGTCCGTCATGTGGCTCCACCCCTCCCAGTCGCTCTCCGCGAGGCCGTCCTCGATGGAGACGATCGGGTACTTGTTGAGCCACTTGGCGTACATCTCCACCATCTGCTCCGCCGTGCGCGTGCCGGCGCCGCTCTTCTTGAAGGTGTACTTCCCCTTGGTGAAGAGCTCGCTCGCGGCGCAGTCGAGCGCGATCGCGATCTCGGTCCCCGGCTCGTAGCCGGCGGACTCGATCGCCTCCATCACCGCCATCAGCGCTTCCTCGTCGCTCTTGAGGTCGGGGGCGAAGCCGCCCTCGTCGCCGACGCCGGTGGAGAGCTTCTTCTTCACCAGCACCTTCTTGAGCGCATGGAACACCTCGGTCCCCATGCGGAGCGCGTCGCTGAACGTCTCGGCGCCCACCGGCACGATCATGTACTCCTGGAAGTCGACGGTGTTGGTGGCGTGCGCCCCGCCGTTGAGGATGTTCATGAGCGGCACCGGGAGCGTGCGCGCCATGGGGCCGCCCAGGTAGCGGTGCAGCGGGAGGTCGACGCTCGCGGCGGCGGCGCGCGCGGTCGCCATCGACACGGCGAGCATCGCGTTGGCGCCGAGCTTGGACTTGGTCTTGGTGCCGTCGAGCGCGAGCATCGCGCGGTCGATGGTCATCTGCTCCGTGGGGTCGAGGCCGATGAGCTCCGGCTCGATGAGCTTGCGCACGTTCTCGACCGCCTTCTGCACGCCCTTGCCGAGGTAGCGCTTGGCGTCGCCGTCGCGGAGCTCGTTGGCCTCGTGCTCGCCGGTGGAGGCGCCGCTCGGGACGGCGGCGCGGCCGTAGGTGCCGTCCTCGAGGATGACGTCGGCTTCGACGGTGGGGTTGCCACGGGAATCCAGGATCTCCCGGGCTTGGATGCCGATGATCAGGGACATGAGCCTATCGATGAAGGGGGAAGGATGAATGATGAAAGGTCGCCTATGCGCCGGCGTAGGGGGGGGAGTCGATGCCGTACTTCTCGCGGGCGCACTGGGCCATCGCCTCGTAGGTGCGGCGGGCGAGGTCGTTGCGGTCGTCGTAGGTCATGCCGGTGGTCGGGATCGCGGGGAGGTAGTGCAGGTGCACCGTGCCCGGGCGGACCTTGAACTCGCCCTTCCGGTTGATGTCGAGTGCGCCGTACACGTACACCGGCACGATCGGCGCCTGGGCCTGGATGGCGAGGACGAACGGACCCTTCTTGAACGGCCGGAGCGCGTACGAGAACCCGCGCGTGCCCTCTGGATAGACGGCGACGGAGGCCCCGCGCTGGATCCGCTCCGTGGCCGCCGCGTAGCTCGCGAAGGCCGACTTCCGGTTGGCGCGCTCGATCGGGATCATCCCCGCGCGGA
The DNA here is from genome assembly GCA_964586095.1 of uncultured Gemmatimonas sp. Taxonomy (GTDB): domain Bacteria; phylum Gemmatimonadota; class Gemmatimonadetes; order Gemmatimonadales; family Gemmatimonadaceae; genus Pseudogemmatithrix. The sequence continues at coordinate 6,460 of CAZPJF010000088.1, forward strand.
GCATCGCCGGGCCGAGGATCGGCACGCGGAAGAGCTCGGCCTTGGCGACGAACTTGATCCACGGCAGCCGCGCCGCGAGCGCGAACACGTCGAAGTTGCCGAGGTGGTTGGCGACGAAGATGTGCTGCGCGCCGCCCTTGTGCTGCACGTCGTGCTCCAAGACGCGCGAGCCGCCCCAGAAGAGGTGGGTCTTCCCCCACCAGCGCGGCGCCCAGTCGTACACGCTCCCCGGGCGGTCCTTCACGCGGAAGAGCGCGGCGACGAGCACCAGCGAGCCGAACAGCGTGGTGGCGACCACGAAGTTGCCCGCCACGAGGAAGGCGCGGAGGGTCTCCATCAGGTGGGCGCCATGGCGAAGTGGTCGTGCGCGCGCGGGAGCGCGACGGGGAGGCCGCAATCCTCGGCGACCACGAGCGCCGGCGGGAGCGACGGGACCCCGGTCGCGTCCTCGACGCCCGGCGGGGACGCGAGGCCGCGGCCGCCGCGGGGCTCGCGCGCCTCGACGCGCCCGATCGCGGTGAGCGTGAGCCCGGCGTGGGCGCGCGCGAAGGCCGCGGTGTCGAGCCCCGCGGCCGCGACGAGGAGCTCGTACTCCTCGCCGCTCGCGATCGCCTCGCGCGCGCCGGTGCCGGCGACGCAGGGGATCGCGTCGAGCGCGAGGACGCAGCGCACGCCGCTCGCGGCGGCGATGTGGGCCGCGTCGCCCGCGAGCCCGTCGCTGATGTCGATCGCGGCCGTGGCGCCGTGCGCCGCGAGCCACTGCCCGGCGGCGATGCGCGCCTCCGGGTGCGCGAAGCGCGCCCGCGCGCCGGCCTCGGGGACCTCGCCCCGCTCCCAGGCCGCGAGCGCCGCGCCCGGCCCGCCGAGCGTGCCGGTCACGTAGAGCGTGTCGCCCGGGCGCGCGCCCGCGCGCGAGAGCGGGCGCGGCGCGTGGCCGAGCACGGTGATCGCGAGCGCGAGCCGGTCGCCGTCGGTCACGTCGCCGCCGACGATGCGCGCCCCCTGCGCGGCCACCGCCCACCCGATGCCGTCGGCGAGCGCGGGGAGCGCGCCGCGCCAGCGCGCGGGCACGGTGAGCGCGAGGAGCACGCCGAGCGGCGCCGCGGCCATCGCGGCGAGGTCGGAGAGCGCGGCCATCGTCGCGCGCCAGCCGATCTCCTCGGGCGTGAGCCAGGGTGCGCGGAAGTGGACGTCCTCCACCGTGGTGTCGGTGCTCACCACGAGCCGCGAGCCCGCGGGCACGTCGAGCACGGCGCCGTCGTCGCCGATGCCGATCGCGCGCGTGCCCCAGCGCGCGAGCAGCGTGCGCACCGCGTCGAACTCGGCGCCGGGGCCGAGCGTGAGGTGGTCGCTCATCGCTGCGCCCCGGTGCGCGGCAGGCGCGCGAGCACCGGCGCGGCGGGCACCGGGTCGTCGAGCGACCAGACGTCGCGCAGCGCGAAGAGCACGTCCTGCAGCGAACTCCCGCGCACGGAGCCGAGCTCGGCGGCACGCTCGCCGGCGCGGCCGTGGATCCAGGCGGCGCTCGTCGCGGCGGCGAAGGGGTCGAGCGTCTGTCCGAGGAGCGTGGCCGCGATGCCGGCGAGCACGTCGCCGCTGCCGGCGGTGCCGAGCGTGGGCGCGCCGGACGCCGAGACCGCCACGCGGCCATCGGGCGCGGAGATGACCGTGGGCGGTCCCTTGAGGATCACCGTCGCGCCGACGGTCTTCGCGAGCTCGGCGCCCACCTCGAAGCGGCGCTCGAGCACCGTCGAGACGGGGAGCTTCATCAGGCGGCCCGTCTCCACCGGGTGCGGCGTGACGATCGCGGGGCGCGCGCCGAGGAGCGAGCCGAGGGTGCGCGGCTCGCCCTCGAAGACGTTGAGCGCGTCGGCGTCGAGGAGCACCGGGCCGCGCCACGAGACGAGCAGGCGCTCCACGAGCGCGCGCGTCATCGCCGTGCGGCCGAGCCCGGGCCCGAGCAGCAGGACATGCGCCCACCCGAGCACGCGGTCCTGGTCCTCCGCGGTGACGGGCCAGCGCGCGGCCATGGTCTCGGGGAGCGCGGCCTGCACCACCGGCACGTTGGCCGGGTTCACGAGGAGCTGCACCATGCCGATGCCGCTGCGCATGGCGCCGCGCGCGGCGAGCATCGGCGCGCCGGCCATGCCGTCGCCGCCGCCGACGATCGCGAGCCGGCGGCGCACGCCCTTGTGCGCGTCGCTCGGCACGGGCGGGATCGCGCGGCGCACCCACGGGGCGTCGACGAGCTGCGGCGCGCCATCGCCGAGCTCGGCGTGGTGGCCGAGCCCGATGTCGAGCACGACGACCTCGCCCGCCTCGTCGCGGCGCAGGAGGAGCCCGCGCTTGAGCGTGCCGAAGGTGCAGGTGATGGTGGCGCGCACCACGGCGCCCCCGCCGCCGGTGGTGGCGTCGAGCCCGCTGGGGAGGTCGAGCGCGGCGACCGGCGTGCCGCGCGCGCCCAGCTCGTTGATGCGCGCGATGGCCTGCGCCGCCTCGCCGCGCGCCTCGCCCTGCGTGCCCGTGCCGAGCACGGCGTCGACGACGAGCGCGGGCCAGGTCGCCGCCGAGGCATCGCGCACGAACGGCTCGGCCTCGGTGCGGGCCCGCTGCGCGTCCGGCGTCTTCGGGTCGCCGAGCGGGTCGACGCTCACCGGGCACCCGGCGCGCGCGAGCACGCCGGCGAGCACCCAGCCGTCGCCGCCGTTGTTGCCGGTGCCGCAGCAGACGAGGGCGCCGCGCTCGCGGAGCTCCGGCACCGTGGCGAGGAGGTGCGCGGCCGCGGCCTCGCCGGCGGCGCGCATGAGCGCGAACGACTCGGTGCCGGCGGCGACGGCGGCCTGCTCGCGCGCGACCGACTGCGCGGCGGAGACGACGCGGACGGTCATGGCCGGCGGCGGCCGCCCGGCGCCGGGCCGGCGGACGGACCCCGCGGCGCGCCGGCGCGGGCGAGTGCCATGGCCGGGCGCGCCCTCACGCCTTGGGCGCGGCGTTCCACGGGTAGTCGCGGTCGAACGCCTCGACGAAGTCGTAGATGCCGATGAAGTCTTCCCTGGAATCGCTGGGCTGCTTCATGAGGAGCCCCACGTCGACGAGGGTGAAGACGATCTCGCCGATGTCGCTGGTGTCGCGCACGCCCCAGTGGCCGAGCACCTCCCGGGCGAGGACGCCATAGCGCTGGAGCGCGAGGTCGCGGCACCCCTCGGCGAGCTCGCGCCCGGTGAGGTGCCGCCGCTCCGTGAGCCGCTGCTGGCAGAACTCGAGGGCGGCCAGGACCCAGAGGTACGCGCGCTCGTCGTAGCGGGCCTCGCGCAGCCGGATGCGGTCCATGACGCCGTCGCGGAAGGCCAGTTCAGGCATCGAACTACCTGATGAAAGGTGGTGGATGAAAGCTGAATGATGAACGTCGATGCGGGATTGTGCCACCCTTCATCGTCCATCCTCCACCCTTCATCAAAGATAGAGCGGGAACTCCTCGGCGAGATGCCGGACCCCGGCGCGCACTTCGCTGAGGACCCGCTCGTCGTCGGGGGCGCCGAGCACGCGGTCGATGAGCTCGGCGATGCGGATCATCTCGGGCTCGCGCATGCCGCGCGTGGTCACGGCGGGCGTGCCGATCCGGATGCCGCTCGTCACGAACGGCGACTGCGTCTCCCTGGGCACCGTGTTCTTGTTCACCGTGATGCCGGCGCGGTCGAGCGCCTGCTCCGCCACCTTCCCCGTGAGCGCGGCGCCCCGGGGGCGGAGGTCGGCGAGCATCAGGTGGTTGTCGGTGCCGCCCGAGACGATGTGCACGCCGCGGCCGATGAGCTCCTTGGCGAGCACGCGGGCGTTCGCGACGACCTGCCCGCAGTACTCGGCGAACTGGGGCTGCAGCGCCTCCTTGAACGCGACCGCCTTGGCGGCGATCACGTGCTCGAGCGGGCCGCCCTGCATGCCGGGGAACATCGCCTTGTCGATCGCCTTGGCGTACCCGGCCTTGCACAGGATGAGCCCGCCGCGCGGGCCGCGCAGCGTCTTGTGCGTGGTCGTGGTGACGACGTCGGCGAAGGGCACCGGGTTGGGGTAGTGGCCGGTGGCCGCGAGCCCCGCGAAGTGCGCCATGTCGACCATGAAGATCGCGCCCACCTCGCGCGCGGCGGCGGCGAACTGCTCGTAGTCGAGCACGCGCGAGTAGGCGCTGTAGCCCGCGATGATGAGCTTGGGCCGTTCGCGCCGCGCGATCTCGCGCATGGCGGCGTAGTCGATGAGCCCCTGCTCGTCGACGCCGTAGTGCACCGCGCGGTAGGTGAGCCCGGAGAAGTTCACCGGCGAGCCGTGCGTGAGGTGCCCGCCCTGCGAGAGGTCGAGCCCGAGCACGGTGTCGCCCGGCTTGAGGAAGGCGAGGTAGACGGCGGCGTTGGCCGAGGCGCCCGAGTGGGGCTGCACGTTGGCGTGGTCGGCGCCGAAGAGCTGCTTGGCGCGGTCGATCGCGA
>CAZPJF010000089.1:0-10927 GCA_964586095.1 uncultured Gemmatimonas sp.
CGGTGCAGAACCACCTCGGCGCCTTCGGGTTCAGCGGCGAGGAGGTCTTCCGCGAAATCGGCACGCTCTCGGGCGGCGAGCGCGCGCGCATGGCGATGGCGCTCATCTGCCTCTCGCACGCCAACCTCCTCGTCTTCGACGAGCCCACCAACCACCTCGACGTGGAGAACATCGAGGCGCTCGAGGACGCGCTCGAGGAGTACGAGGGCACGGTGCTCCTGGTGAGCCACGACCGCGCCTTCCTGCGCGAGGTCGCCACGCGCGTGTGGGCGTTCGAGGGCGCGCACCTCGTGGACTTCGACGGGCCGTTCATCGAGTGGGAGGAGGACCGCGCGCTCCGCGCCGCCAAGGCGACCAAGGCCGGCGCCGAGGCGGCCGAGCAGCGGCGCCAGCAGGAGAAGGCCAAGGCGCGGAAGCTGGCGGCGGCGCAGGACGACGACCAGGCCGGGCGGCGCGCGCGCAAGCGCGCCGCGGACGACGCGGAGCAGGCGGTGCAGCGCCTCGAGGGCCGCGTCGCGGAGCTGGAGGCGCAGCTCGCCGACGAGGACCTCTACGACGGCTCGCCCGAGGGCGCGAAGCGCGCCGCCCGCCTCGACCAGGAGCTCGCCCGCGCGCGGAAGGAACTCGACGCGGCGCTCGCCGCGTGGGCGGAGGCGAGCGAGGGGTGAGGCGGCACGGGGCCGGCGATGCGCCGGCCCCGCGGGCCCTCAACGTGCACGGCTTCCGCCGCCGGCCACGCGGCCCGCGGCGGGTGCGCCGCTACGCCGCTTCGGGCCGCAGCTTCAGGTACGCCTGCAGCGCCTGCTTGAGCGCGAGCCGCGCCGACATCTCCAGCTCGTACTCCACGCTGATCGAGTTGAGCTGCTCCGCCCCGTGCTTGCGCAGCTTCGACACCACGGTGTCGTTCTGCGTGTTCCGCCGCACGTACTCGCGGCTCGCCATCCAGAGCGCGTTGGCCGCATGCCAGAGGTCCTCGGGCACCTTGCCCGGGCCGTCCTTCGCCGTCTCCTCGTAGCGCGTCGTCGCCTTGGCGAGGATCCGGTCGCAGAGTTCCACGACCTCCGCGACCTCCTCGAGCTCGAGGTCGTCGAGCCCGTGCCCGAGGACCTTCGCGAGGCGGTTGTGCTGGTGGCAGCTCTCGTGCGCCGCGCGCACGAGCGCGTCGGCGGCATCGCGCACCGGCATGGCGGAGGGCTTGGGAGCGCGCGCGGGCGTCTTGGTCGGCATCGGGACCGGTGAGGAGGGGGACTGCCCGAACACTGTCCCGGCGGCGGGCGGCGCCGCAAGCGGGGGGCGCGCGCCTCGCCTAGCGGATCTCGCCGGCGCGAATGACCAGTGGCCAGGTCACCGTGCGGCGGGGCACCGCACCCCACGCCTCGGCCAGCGCCGCCTCGAACGCCGCGACCGGCGCCTCTCCCCGCGCCGCCAGGCACCGCTGCGTCGCCGACCACGACCGCAGGTACCCGGTGAACTGCGCCAGCGTCCAGTCCTCGACCATCTCGAGCGGTGGCGGCACCAGCTCGTCGATCGGCAGCGCGATCGCGCGATACCCATCCACCACGTGCTGCCGCTCCGGCGGCCAGTAGTGCCCGAGCGTGACGTCGTGATGATGACGCACCACGAGGTCCACGGCGTCGCTGACCATGCTGTGCTGGTAGGCGAATGCCGCGAGCACGCCGCCCGGCTGCAGCACGCGCCGCGCCTCGCGGCTGAACGCGGGCACGTCGAACCAGTGCAGCGCCTGTCCCACCGTGACGAGTTGCGCGCTCCGCTCCGCGATCCCGCTCTCGTAGCGCGCCACGCGGTACGCGATCCGCGCATGCGGCACCGCCCGCGCCAGCTGCTCCGGGCTCGCGTCGGTCGCGACCACGCGGGCGAAGCGCTGCACGAGCCCCGTCGCCACCTGCCCGTTCCCGGTCCCCGCGTCCCAGGCGAGCGCGGTCCCCGGCGCGACCACCGCGAGCCAGTGGAAGAGCGCCTGCGGATACCGCGGCCGGTAAGTCGCGTACGTCGCCGCGTGCGCCGAGAAGTGGTCAGCGAAGTCGCGCGACGCATCCGGCATCAGGGCACGTCCGCCCCGACGAACGCGATGCGGTCGCCCCGCGGGCTCAGCGCGAGCCGCGAGAGCCCCCGCACGCCGTGCACGGCGAGGTCGGCGAGCAGGTCCCAGCGGTCGTCCACGCGCACGAGCAGCCGAGAGCCCACCGCGACGATCACGCGCCCACCCGGCGTCCACACGTGGTAGTCGGCCCCGGGGGGAGCGGCCACCACGCGCCGCACCGCGCGCGTCCGCACGTCCACCTCGCTGATCCAGCTGGTGTCCTTCCCCTGCTGGAGGAAGGTGAAGGCGTCGCGCCCCGGCACCCGCACCAGCGCACGCCCGATGTCGCGCGCGAGCGTGTCGGCGCGCTCGGTGCGCGCATCCACCTGCACCAGCGCATTCGGTTCCCCGAGCACGAAGGTCCCGAGTGTCCCGCGGCCCACCCACACGTGGTAGCCCACCGGCCGCAGGGCGGTGAGCACGAGCCGCGGGTTCGTGCCGTCGTCGTCGAACCGCCAGAGCCGCTGCGTGGAGTCGCGCTCCACCCGGATCACCGAGAAGCCGCCCTCCTCGGGGACCGGCGTCGCCGAGTACTCGCTCTCCGGGCCGCCGGTGAGCCGCGCCGCGATGCCGCCGTCGACCGGGACGCGCCAGATGTCGGCCTGCGCGTCCTCGCGGATGCTCGTGAAGAGCACGGCCGCACCATCGCGCGTGAACGACGGCTGGTTGTCGTAGCCGGCGCGGCGCGTGACGTTCACCGGCACGCCCACCCAGAGCCGCGACCCGATCTCGCTGAACGGCGCGACGAACACGTCGCTGCCGCCCTGCGCGAGGGCCGGGGCGCCCGTCAGCGCGAGGCCGAGGGCCACACCGAGCGCGGCGACGAGGGCGCGCGGGCCGCTCCTCGCGGGACCGAGCACCCGAGCCGTCCCGAACCACCTCCCTGCCGTCATGTCACGCATGGCGCCTCCTCCCATGGTCGTCGATCCGCCCACCGCGGGATGCCGCGGCGCGCCCCGCTCCCTCGCCGGCCCGCCGCCAACACTGCACCGCGGCACTCCCGCGCCTCTCGTCAGCCTGCCGCCGGCACCGTGCCACGGCACGCCCGGCACCTCCCTTCAGTGCGCCGCCAGCACCGTGCCGCGGCACTCCCCGAACCCGATCCGCCGGCGCCCGGGCGCCTCGCACCACCCGCGCAGGATCACCTCGTCCCCGTCGGCCAGGAAGCTCCGCTGCTCGCCGCTCGAGAGCGTGACCGGCTCCGTCCCGCGCCAGGCCAGCTCGAGCAGGCACCCGCGCGCCGAGCGCTCCGGCCCCGAGACCGTCCCGCTCGCGATCAGGTCGCCCGGGCGGAGGTTGCAGCCGTTGCTCGCATGATGCGTGAGCATCTGCGCCAGCGTCCAGTACATCCGCGTGAAGTCGCCATGGCTCAGCCGCTCCGCGGGGAGCCCCGCCTCGCGCATCAGCGCCGTGCGGAGCCACACCTCGAGCGTGATCGCGACGCCGCCGTGCGCCGCGTCGCCGGCATCCCTGAGGTACGGCAGCGGCGCCGGATCCCCGGCCGCACGCGCGCGCGCCGGGACGCGATAGGGCACGAGCGCATCGAGCGTCACCACCCAGGGCGAGATGCTCGTCGCGAAGTTCTTGGCGAGGAACGGCCCGAGCGGCTGGTACTCCCAGGCCTGCAGGTCACGCGCCGACCAGTCGTTCACGAGCACCAGCCCGGCCAGGTGCGCCTCCGCCTCCGCGAGCGGGATCGGCTGGCCCATCGCATTGCCGGCCGAGACGAACGCCCCCACCTCGAGCTCGTAGTCCATGCGCTGGCTCGGCCCGAAGCTCGGTGGGCCCTCCGGCTTCGCGCTCACCTGCCCCGCGGGGCGCCGCACCGGCGTCCCGCTCACCACGATCGAGGACGCTCTCCCGTGGTAGCCGATCGGCACGTGCTTGTAGTTGGGGAGCAGCGGGTTGTCGGGCCGGAACATCGACCCCACGTTGGTCGCGTGGTCGATGCTCGCGTAGAAGTCGGAGTAGTCGCCGACCTCGGCGGGGAGCCGCATCGCCACCTCCTGCATGCCGAGGAGCAGGGCGCGGTCGCGCTGCGCGCGCGCGGCGGCCTCGGTGCCGGCGGTGAGCATCGCGGAGAGGCGCGCGCGGAGCGCCGCGAGCGCCGGCCGGCCGAGCGCGAAGAGCGCGTTGAGCGTCGGCGCGCCGAGCGCGGCGAGGAGCGCAGGGTCCAGCCCGGCGAGGTGGCCGGCGTCACGCGCGTGCCGGAGGTCGAGCACCCGGTCGCCGATCGCGCAGGCCGGCCGCGCGTCGTCGCCCGTCGCGATCACGCCCAGCGGGAGGTTCTGCACGGGGAAGTCCGTGGCGGGCACCTCGGCGGACTCCACCCACGAGCGGCGGGCGGGGTCGTGCGTCGCGTCGGGCGCCGCGGCCGGCCGCGCCTCCGGCCGAGGGTGCGGGGGATCGTCTCGTGCGGGATCGGGCGGCATCGGCTCAGGCCTGGAGCAGCTGGGGGAGTTCGCGCGCCGGCTCGTCGAACGAGCAGGAGCCGAAGGAGCCGGCGAACTCCGCGCGCGCTGTCGCGATGAGGTCCGCCGGGATCGTGCGCCCGCGCCACGTGATCGCCGACCCGTGGAGCGTGAACGCGCGCGCGTCGCGCTCCACGAGCAGCGCGACCACCGTCGCGTCGTCGGCGCCGCCGTGCAGGAGCGCCGCGCAGAGGAAGAGGTTCACGAAGCCGTACATCGTCCCGCGCACGGCGTCGGCCGCGTAGGTGAACGGATACTCGCCGCGCAGCGGGTGGTGCAGTCCGGCCGTCGCCTTGAACGGGACGCGCGCCTCGTGGCAGCAGCGGAGGAACCGCACGATGTCGGTCGGCGGGGGGAACGCGTCGGCGGTGAGGCCGCCCGTCCGCACCTTGGCGCGCAACCCGTGCGCCTTGAGCGCCGCGACGAGGGGCAGCGGGTCCTCGCGGATGGGGATCTCGACGAAGACGCCCGCCGCGCCGCCGAACGCCGCGGCGAGCGACGCGATCGCATCCGCGGTCTCGGCCTTCGCCTCCACCGCGTCCACCGCGAACCGCCCCTCGTGTCCCTGCTCCCACGCCGCGAGCGCCGGGGCATCGAGCGCCGTTGCGAGCACCGAGAGCCGCCACGCGGCCGCGGGCGTGGGACCGTCGGCGCCGAGCGCGTCGACCGCCACCGCGAACTCCGCGAGCCGGCCGAACGGCACCACGAACCGCGCGAGCATGGCCCGGTCGGGACCCGCCGCGTGCCGCGCGTACGCGCGCACGGCGTCCGGCATCGCCAGCGCCGCGGGCGGGAAGAGCCCGGCGTAGTCCACGAGCCCCGCCGTGAGCGCCTCGAGCGCGCGCGATCCGCTCATGCCGCCTCGGTCGGCCCGTGCAGCTGCACGGGAGCGGCCTTCTTCCGCAGCCGGATGTTCAGGAACTCGACGCCCACCGAGAAGGCCATCGCGAAGTACGTGTAGCCCTTCGGGATGTGGTAGCCGAAGCCCTCCACGAACAGGTTGCCGCCGATCATCACGAGGAAGGCGAGCGCCAGCACCTTCACCGTGGGATGCCGCTCCACGAACGCCGAGATCGGGCCGGCCGCGGTCAGCATCACGCCGAGTGCCGCCACGTTCGCCGCGATCATCACGCCCACCTGCGACACCATCCCGACGGCCGTGATCACCGAGTCGATCGAGAAGACGATGTCGACCACCATGATCTGCGCGACCACGCCCCAGAGCGTGGCGCCGCCCCTGGCGTCGCGTTCGTGCTCCGCGCCCTCGAGCTTGGAGTGGATCTCGAAGGTCGCCTTCCCGATCAGGAAGAGCCCGCCGACGATCAGGATCAGGTCACGGCCGGAGAAGCCGTTCCCCATGAGCATGAACAGGTCGCGCTCCAGCCGCATGATCCACGAGATGGAGAGCAGGAACAGGATGCGCGTCACCAGCGCACCCATGAGGCCGAGCTGGCGGGCCTTCCCCTGCTCCGACACCGGCAGCCGCGACGCGAGGATCGCGATGAAGATGATGTTGTCGATGCCGAGGACCAGCTCGAGCGCGGTGAGCGTCAGGAGCCCGATCCAGACCTGCGGATCAGCGAGCCATTCCATGGGGAGGGGGGAAGGGGCGACGGTCAGCCGCCGGGACGGAACGTGATCGACCAGCGCCGCGGCTCCCCGGGCACCAGCCAGGTGATGGCCTGCCAGTCGCCGAGGGCCTCCTCGTACCGCGCGGGCGCGCCGAGGGACGGCAGCAGCGCGATCGCCGGCGGCAGCGCGCTGCCGAGGAGCCCGCGCCGACGGCCGTCGCGGATGCCGCCGCGGTCGAGCACGAGGCCGCAGTGCGGGACGCCGTCGCCGCCGGCGGTGAGCTGCAGCCGCGCGCCGTCCTGCTCCAGGCCCACGGTGGCGCGCGTGCCGGCGAGGTCGAGCCACGCCCGCACGCAGGCGGCGCGCGGCAGTTGCCACGGCTGCGAGAGGTCGCGCGCGCGGCCATCGAGCTCGAGCCGCGGCCACTGCGAGGCGGCCGCATCGTCCGCCTCGCGGCGCTGCGCGCCGTCCACCGACTCCACGCGCATCCGCGCCGCCTCCGGCAGCCGGAGCCGCGTGGTCGCCGACATCGGGAGGAGCAGGAGCGCGCTCCAGAGGAACGGGAGCCGATGCGAGCCCGTCGCGTGGGCCTCATAGCGCACCTCCACCGAGCCATCGGGACGCACGAGGATCGTGCGCACGAGCGTCCACGGCAGGCGGTCGCCGCGCCAGGTGCAGCTGAGCAGGTGCCCCTCGGGCGCGGTGCGCAAGGCGATCTCCGGGACCTGCGTCCGCGCCTCGCCGCCCGCCGGCACGGCGCGCCCGCCCACGCCCTTCACCCAGTCGGGCACGGTGCCGGCGCCGGCGGCCGGCGCGCACTCGTCCCATCCCGCACCCGCCCACGGCGACGCCTTGGCGCCTGGCGCCTCGTCCACCGCGGCCGCCAGGAGCCACTCGCGCCCGCCCAGCCGCAGCGAGCGCACGCGCCCGCCGTGGGCGGGGACGACCTCCACGCGGGCGTCCCCGCCGAGCAGGGCGATCGAGCCAGGTTCCTCGGCTCGCGCGCGCGGCGCGGTCAAGGCGGCGCGTCCCGGTCGATCACGGCGTCGGCCGCGCCCCCGCACACGTCCGCGACCGCGACCGCGTCCGCGGGCGCGCCGGTCACGCGATGGCCGCGGCGTCCACGCCGCGCGTGGCCAGCACGCGTGCGACCGTCTCGCCGATCTTGTTGTTCGGCGTGCTCGCCCCGGCGGTGAGCCCCACGCGCACCGGACGGTCGGTCGGCAGCCAGCCCGTCGTCTCGACCTCCTTGCCCGAGGCGAGGTCGCGATGCCGGACCGCGCCGCGCGCGGGGTCGATCCCCAGCGCATCCTCGATGTGGAACGTGCGCACCTTCTCCGCGCAGAGCGCGGCGAGCGAGATCGTGTTGCTCGAGTTGTAGCCGCCCACCACGAGCATCACGTCGAGCGGCTCCGTGAGGAGCGCGTTCACCGCGTCCTGCCGGTCCTGCGTGGCGCTGCAGATGGTGTCGAAGGTGCGGAAGTGCTCCGCGCGGTGCGCCTCGCCATGTGCGCGCGCCATCGCCTGCCCCACCGCCTCGCCGATCGCGAGCGACTCGCGCGCGAGCATCGTGGTCTGGTTGGCCACGCCGATGCGCCGCAGGTGGATGTCGGGGTCGAAGTGCGGGCTCGCGGCGTGCCGGTACTTCGCCAGGAACGCCTCGCGCCCGCCCGCGAAGCCGCCCTCGATGTACGCCATCACGTCCTCGGCCTGCGCCATGTCGCGCACCACCAGGTACGTGCCGCCGGGGAACTTCTCCACCTGCGACGCCGTCGCGCGCGTCTCCTCGTGGTAGTACTTGCCATGGATCAGCGACGTGAACCCGTCCTTGGCGTAGCTCTCCACCCGCTTCCACACGTTCAGCACCGAGCCGCAGGTGGTGTCGACCATCACGCATCCCTTCTCGCGCAGCGTCTGGAAGTCGTGGATGGTGACGCCGAACGCGGGGAGGATCACCACGTCCTCCGGCGCGACGGTCGAATAGTCGAACCCCTTGTCGCTCGGCGCGAGGAAGACGATCCCCATCTCGCGCAACTTGGCGTTCACGTGCGGGTTGTGGATAATCTCGCCCGCCAGGTAGATGCGCCGCTCGGGGAACTTGGCCCGCGTCTGGTACGCGTACTCCACCGCCCGCTCCACGCCGTAGCAGAAGCCGAACTCCTTGGCCAGGCGGATCGTGAGCGGCCCCGCGACCAGCGTGTGCTCCCGCGCGCGCAGCAGGTCCACCAGCTGGCCGTCGTAGTCGGCGGTGAGCGTGCCCTGGACCTCGGTCTTGAGGCCGAAGCCCTTGCGGAAGTACGTGCTCTCGGGAGCCATGCCCGGAAGATAAGGATTCGCCATGGGTGGTGCACGACGAACGTCATCGGGCGCGAGGCGGGTCCCGGCCGACGGACAGGCCGACGGACGAGCGGATGGACGGGCCGATGCACGGGTCCGCGGACCGGCCGTGGGACCCGCCGCCCGCACGGTGCGGCCGCCCCGGCCCCGCGGCTCGCGCCGCGCGCCCGGCGGGGATAACTTCGCCGCCGATGCGCGACCACTACGACCTCTGCGTCATCGGGAGCGGACCGGCCGGCGAGAAGGGGGCCGCCCAGGCCGCCTACTTCGGCAAGACCGTCTGCCTCGTCGAGCGCGCCCCCAAGCCGGGCGGGGCGGCCGTCAACACCGGCACGCTCCCCTCCAAGACGCTCCGCGAGACCGCGCTCTACTTCAGCAGCCTCCGCCAGCGCGGCCTGTACGGCATCGACTACCGCGTGAAGCCCGACATCACCATCGGCGACTTCATGTACCGCGAGCGGGCCGTCGTCGAGTCGGCCTGGCGCCTCATCGACCAGAACCTCGACCGGCACCAGGTCGACCGCCTGCAGGGCATGGCCCGCTTCGTCGACGCCGGGACGCTCGAGGTCACGCGGTTCAACGAGCCGCCGCGGCGCGTCACCGCCGGCGTCTTCCTCCTCGCCACCGGCTCGCGGCCCACGCGCCCGGACGGCATCCCGTTCGACGGCCGCGTCGTCGTCGACAGCGACGACGTCCTCTCGCTCTCGGCCATCCCCAAGCGGCTCGTCGTCATCGGCGGCGGCGTCATCGGGTGCGAGTACGCCGGGATCTTCGCCGCCCTCGGGGTGCGCGTCACCCTCGTCAACGCCAAGGAGCGCCTCCTCACCCAGCTCGACGCCGACTGCTCCGACGCGCTCCGCCAGGAGATGACCCGGCGCCTCGGCGTGCAGGTCCTGCTCGACACCACCGTCGCCGGCATCCGCGTGGACGGCGACCTCGGCCTCGTCGCGCTTGGCGACGGCCGCGAGCTCGTCGCCGACTGCGTGCTCCACTGCGCGGGCCGCGACGGCAACACCGCCGACCTCGCGCTGGCCGCCGCCGGCGTGCGCACCAACGCGCGCGGCTTCGTGCAGGTCGATGAGCGGTTCCGCACCGCGAACCCGCGCGTCTACGCGGCGGGCGACGTCATCGGCTTCCCCGCCCTCGCCTCCACGGCGATGGAGCAGGCGCGGGTCGCCATGTGCCACGCCTTCGACCTCAAGTACAAGACCGCCGTCTCCGCCGTGCTCCCCTACGGCGTCTGGACCGTCCCCGAGTGCGCCACCGTCGGTGTCGGCGAGGACGATGCGCGCGCCCGCGGGCTGCCGATCGAGATCGGCAAGGCCTGGTTCCGCGACAACCCGCGCGGCCAGATCATCGGCGACACCGAGGGGTTCGTGAAGCTCGTCTTCCGCACCGACGACCAGCGCCTCCTCGGCGCGAGCGTCGTGGGCGAGGGCGCCTGCGAACTCGTCCACATCCCCGCCGCGGTCATCCAGCTGGGCGGCACGCTCGACTACTTCATCCAGGCCGTCTTCAACTACCCGACCCTCGCCGACGCCTTCAAGTACGCCGCGTACGACGGGCTGCAGCGGCTGCAGAAGCGGGTCAGCAAGGCCATGGCGGAGCGGAGCCGCAGCACGACGCCGCTCGGGACGCCGACCACACCGACCACGCCGCCCCCCGCGCCGCCGGCTACCTGATGCCGGGTGCGCCCGGCACCAGGTACGGCCTGAGCGCGTCCTTCACGAAGTCCGGGAGCGGCCGCTTGGTGATCGTCGCCTTGTCCACGCAGACCACCGTGAGCGTCGCCGACGCGCGATGCACGAGGTCCCGTGCGCGATAGGCCTCGAAGCGCATCGTGAGCGAGGTCTCCCCCATCCGCGCCACGCCCACGCGGACCTCCATCAGCTCGTCCATCTCCGCCGGCGTGTGGAACTCCACCTGGAAGGCCTTCCGCGGCAGCTGCACGTGCCGCTGCACGCGCATCACCTCGTAGGGGAGCCCGGCCTGGCGGAACATCTCGTGCTCCGCCGCCTCGAAGAAGCGCACGTACGTCCCGTAGTAGATGATCCCGAGCGGGTCGCAGTCGCTCCAGCGGACGCGCTCCTGCACGGCGAAGGGGAACGGGACGGGGTGCGTCTCTGTCACGGGGAGGTCACCTGACGGGGCGTTGGGGGGTTCGCTGACGCGGAGGACCGCCCCCAATGGTAACTTGGGCTCGGGCGGACGCGACGGGCGCCCGCCGGTCCCTCACCGGAGCCCGCCATGCTGAAGACGATCCTGGTCCCCCTCGACGGCTCGGCGCTCGCCGAGCGCGCACTGCCGATCGCCTGCGACATCGCGCGCCGCGCCGGCGGCGCGGTCCACCTGGTCCGCGCGCACGTCCCGATCGCCGTGGTCGGCGCCACGGCCGAGGGCGCGATCTTCTCGCAGGACATGCTCGCCGCGGACGACGCGCTGCGGC
>CAZPJF010000090.1:0-10920 GCA_964586095.1 uncultured Gemmatimonas sp.
GCCGCGGTCCGCCCGGCGAGCCGCTCCACGTCGCGGACCCCGTCGAGCGCCTCCCGCAGCGCCGCGCGCGCGAGCGCGTCGTCCACCAGCGTCGACACGGCGTCGAGCCGCGCGGTGATCCCCGCGACCTCCGTGAGCGGCGCGAGGATCCACTGCCGCAGCAGCCGCGCACCCATCGGCGTCTGCGTGCGGTCGAGCACGCCGAGCAGCGTGCCGCTCGTGTCGTCGGTCGCACGGAGCGAGTCGACGAGCTCCAGGTTGCGGCGCGTCATCTCGTCCAGCGGCATCGTGCCGCCCGGCCGCTCCACCACGGGGCGCGCGAGGTGCGGGAGGCCGCCCGGCTGCAGCTCCTTCAGGTAGCGCAGCAGGGCGCCCGCGGCGCCCACCGCCACCGCGTCCGCCGCCCCGATGCCGAAGCCCTCGAGGGACTGCACGCCGAACTGCGCGGCGAGCGCGTCGGTGGCCAGCGCGGGCTCGAACTCCCAGCCCTCGCGCGCGGTGACCAGCGCGCCGCTCGCGCCCGCGAGCCGGTCGGCCGCCGATTCCGCGTCCCGGGCGACCGCGACCAGCACCTCACGCGGCGCCAGGCGTGCGAGTGCCGCATCGGCGTCCCCCTCGGCGCACCGCACCAGGCGCAGCTCGCCGGTCGAGAGGTCCGCGGCCGCGATGCCGACCTCGCCCCCCGCTGCGTGCAGCGCGCAGAGGAAGTTGTTGCGCCCCGTATCGAGGAGGTCGTCGCTGAAGGCCGCGCCCGGCGTGATCGTCTCGATCACCGCGCGCTTCACGATCCCCTTGGCGAGCTTGGGGTCCTCCACCTGCTCGCAGATCGCGACCCGATGCCCCTGCTGCACGAGGCGCCGCAGGTACTCGGACGCCGCCTTCACCGGCACGCCGGCCAGCGGCACCTCCGCCGCGCCGCCGTTGTTCCGCGAGGTGAGCGTGAGGTCGAGCGCACGCGCCGCGACCTCCGCGTCCTCGTAGAACATCTCGTAGAAGTCGCCCATCCGGAAGAAGAGGATCGCGTTCGGATGCCGCGCCTTGATCTCCCGGTACTGCGCCATCAGCGGGGTGGCCGTGGCGCCGCTCACCCGCGTGGCACCTCGACGAGGAAGGCCGAGCCCTTCTCGCGCGTGCGGTAGCGGTCGAGGGCGGCGGCCGCGGCCGCGCGGGTGGGGAACTTGCCGAACCGCACCCGGAAGAGCGGCTCCGTGCCGTCCACGCGCGCGTCGTAGCCGCGCGCGCGGAGCTTGGTCACCAGCGCGTCCGCCTCCTCGCGCGTCCTGAGCGCCGCCACTTGGACCGACCAGAGCGGTGCGCCGCGCACCGGCGTGGGGCGCGCGGCTGAGTCGCGCGACGGCGTCGACGGCGTCGACGGCGCGGCGGTCGGTGCGGGGGTCTCGCGGGCGGCGCCGCGGGCGGTATCGCGGACGGTGTCGCGCGCCGGCGGGCCCGTGCTGGGGGTCACGGCGGGCGTCGCGGCCGCCGCGGCACCCGATGCGCCACCGCTCCCCGACGGCTCGGGGCAGCCGCGCAGGAGGTACTCGTACTGGTTCACGAGCTCGAGCGCCGTCGTCGCCACGCGGCCGCGCCCTTCGCGCAGCACGCCGCACCCGGCGTCCCGGCTTCCCCGCTCCACGAGGAGGCGTCCGTGCCAGAGCGCCCCCTCCGCGCGCGCGGGACTCTCCGGCGCCTCGCGCGCGAGACGCTCCAGGTAGCGGATCGCCGCGTCCCGGTCCCCGCGCGCGAGCTCGCCCTGTGCGAGCCGCAGCATCGCATCGCCCGCCCGCGGCGACTGGTCGTGCTCCAGCATGAGCCGCAGGTAGTCCCGCTGGGCCGCGTCCCATGACTCGGCCAGCGTCGCCCGGAAGAACAGCGCCTCCGCCTCCTCGCGCGACCGCGGCTCGGCCGCCTCGAGCACCGAGTCCACGAGCTTCCGCCCCTCGGCACCCTGCCCGTCGTTCACCAGGCGCTGCGCCCGGCGGAGCGCCGCCTGCAGTGAATCGGCCTTCGTGGGCGGCACGCCTTGCGCGGCCGCCATGTCGGGCGCGAACGCCATCGCCGCCGCGAACGCGACCGCATGCAGGAGGCGATGCCGCCGCGTCACCGGCAGCAGCCGGCCGCGTCGCATGCCGGCCGTGCGCCCATTCGTCCCGCTCATGCCGCCCTCCGTCCCGTCGCCGCCGGCGTGATCGCCAGCAGCAACGAGGTCACGATCTGCGCCTCGCTCGAGACCTTGGTGTCCTTCAGCGCGCCGTCCGCGGCCAGCAGGTGCGGCAGCGCACGATCGATGTCCGCCACGCTCCACTTCGACACGGCGCGAGCCCAGCACTTCACCGCGTCACCCCATGGGCGACCCGTGTAGATGCCGCCCCCCTCCTTCAGCAAGCCGAAGAACTCGCTCTCCAGCCGGCTGGCCGCGAGGCCGCGCGCCCGCGCCGCGACCCCCCAGCCGATGGCGAGCGTCTGTGCGGTGAGCGCGAGCACCAGCTGCACGCCCGACATCTTGGGCTGGGCGAGCACCTCCTCCACCAGCGCGACCGCCTGCGTCGTCTCGCGCTGCGCGGCATGGTCGAGCAGGTCCGCGAGCGTGCGGCCGGGCCGCACGCCCGTGACCGCCTCGATCGCCGCCCTGCCGATCGGCTTGCCGTCCGTGTATGCCGCGAGCTTCCGCAACTCGCCCGAGAGCAGCGCGAGGTCGTTCCCGCCGTAGCTCGCGAGGAGCGCGGCTGCGTCCGGGGCGATGGTCGTGCCGCACTGCTGCTCGGCCGCGAGTGCGAGCCACTGCAGCAGCTCGTCGTCCGTGAGCGCGCGGAACTCCACCGCGCTCGCCGCGGCCACCAGGCCAGCATCCGGCTTGGCGCCCGCGGGCACCACGAGGACCAGGCAGGTGTCCGCGGCCGGTCGCGCCAGATAGCGCGACAGGCGCTCGGCCGCCGGCTTCTTCAGCGCATCGGGGTCGCGCAGGATCACCACGCGTCGCTCGGCGAGCATCGGCAACGCCTCGAGCGCGCCCGAGAGGCGCGCGGCGTCGCACTCCGCGCCGCGCAACTGCTCCAGGTTGAAGTCCCGGGTCGAGGGCTCCGTCGCGCGCGCGATGAGCGCGCGCACCTTCTCCTCCTTCAGGTACTCATCCGTGCCGTGGAACAGGTAGACGGGGTCCAGTCGCGCACTCTCGAGCGCCGACTTGAACGCCTTCATCGTGACGGATGCCATGGGAGCGGAATATAGCGCCCTCGGCGCGGCGGTCCGTCGCGAGCCGCGACGCGAGGACGCGGCGGAATCCGGTCGAGGGACGCAGTGGCGGTAGGTGACGGGCGAGCAGCAGGCCGGTGCGGATCAGCCGGTCGTACTCGCCGCACGCGACGCAGCGGTCGGCGTGCGCGCGCATCGCCGTGCGGCACGAGGGCGCACACGCACCGTCGAGCCAGGCGAGATGCCGGGAACGGAACTCGGGGCAGCGCATCGGTGGGGGGTGGGGGAGACCCGTGGCCGAGCTGGGATCGGACCGCACCGACAACGCCGGGAAGGGACGCGCGACGGCGGGCCGCAACGACAGAACGCCCTCCCGTTACCCCGGGAGGGCGTCCTGCGTTCCGGCCTGCGGTCCGTCGGAGGTCCCACCCCCCTTCACGAGGATGCTACCGCAGGGCCGGCTCGATGATCTCGGCGAAGGAGCTGCGCGCCCGGTTGAGGCGTGACTTCACGGTGCCGAGGTTGCAGTGCGTGATCTCGGCGATCTCCTCATAGGAGCGCCCCTCGAGCTCGCGGAGCACGAAGACCTCCCGATGGTGCAGGGGCAGCCGCGCGACCGTCTGCTCGACGAGCGACCGCACGTGGCGCTTGCGGAAGAGGTCGTCCGGCCGCGATTGCGTGTCCTCGAACTCCAGCGGACGCTCCTCGTCCTCCCACCCCGAGGTCATGGTCTGGAAGAGCACGATCGGGTTGCGCGAGCGATTGCGCAGCTCGTTCTTCGCGAGGTTCGACGCGATTGTGTAGATCCAGGTCGAGAACTTCTTGCTCTTGTCGAAGCGCGCCAGGTGCCGATGGACCCGGATGAAGACCTCCTGCACGAGGTCCTCTGCGCGCTCGCGATCCCCGACGGTGCGGTAGATGAAGTTGAGCAGGCGCGTCTGGTAGCGATCGACGATGGCGTCGAACGCCCGCGGTTGGCCGCTCAAGTATTCGGACACCAGCGCGCCATCATCAAGCGACTTGAGGTCACTGAGCGTGCGGTACTGCAGCTTGCGCGCGGTCGACTTCACTGCGGCGGTCCCCATGAGCTCCTCCAACGTGCTGGAGTTCGGTGGCCATTCCCCGCTCGAGTAGGGAGCAGGGGTCATGCCAGAGCTCACTGTCCGCTAAGTCTTTCAATACCAACGTGTTAATCAGTTCATCATCTTGCCTGATGTCCGATTCATGGGAGCTTGCCGTCCCATATTGAGGACGCGAGGACCTCCCCCGGCACACATCTGATGGTGGTGCGCTGCGGACGCAGCGCGTGAGCCGCTCAACGCCCGGCGCGGAACCCCGCCGCGTACAACAGCCCGACGATCGTCTTGCCGTCCGAGATCTCGCCCGACTCGATCTTCGCCAGGACCTCGCTCAATCGCAGTGTCACCACCTCGATGAACTCGTCCGCCTCGTGGTTCGAGGCGCCACGGGTCAGTCCCGTCGCCATGAAGATGTGGATCCGCTCGTTCGTGAAGCCGGGCGTCGTCCAGAACGTGGTGAGCGGTTCCATGGAAGTGGCGGTGCATCCGGTCTCCTCGAGCAGTTCGCGGTGCGCGCATGCGAGCGGCGCCTCACCGGCTTCGAGCCGACCGGCCGGGATCTCCCACATCGCCCCGCCCGTCGCGTACCGGTACTGGTGGATCAGGAGCAGCTGCGGGTCGTCCCCCTGGGGGTCGCTCAGGAACGGCACCACCGCCGCCGCGCCCGGGTGATGGATGAGCACCTGCTCGCCCACCGTGCCATCGGGATACCGCACCTCGTCGAGGTGCGCGTCGAGGAAACGGTGCTGCCAGATGCGCCGGCCACCCACCCGTCCGATCGGTCCCGTCATCACGCCTCCGCAGGGTCCGCCTCGCTGGCGTACCGCTCCACCGCCGCGAGGCCGAGCGCGGTGAGCGGTCCCTCGATGAGCGTGCCGTCACCCACCGCGAGCACGAGCAGCCGCCCGGGGTCGAGGTGCGTGCGCGCGACCCGATGCACGTCGGCCGGCGTGACCGCGCGGATCCGGTCGCGGTAGCGCGCGAACCAGTCCTCCGGCAGCCCGAACATCGCGGCGCCCGCGAGCGCGCCCGCCACCGCGGCCGTGCTCTCGTAGCGGATGGGGAAGACACCGGCGAGGTACTCGGTCGCGAGCTCCACCTCGCTCGCCGATGGCAGCGCGGCGCGCATCGCGTCGATCTCGCGCAGGATCTCCTCCACGGCGCGCGCGGTCACCTCGGTCTTCACCGCCGTGCTCACGACGAACGGCCCGGCGCCGCGCCGCCAGTCGAACCCCGACGACGCGCCATACGTGAACGCGTGCCGCTCGCGCAGGTTGAGGTTGATGCGCGAGGAGAAGAGCCCGCCGAGGATGCCGTTCATCACCACGAGCGGGAGGTGATCGGGGTGCAGGCGCGGCACCCCGACGTGTCCCACGCGCAGCTCGGACTGCGGCGCGTCGGGTTTCTCCACGACCACCACGCGGCGCGTCCCCGACGCGGCCGCATCGTCCACGGACGCCGGCGCGCGCGCCACACCCGTCCACGCGCCCAGGTGCGACTCCGCGAGGGTCAGCGCCGCCTCCGGCGTGATGTCCCCCACGAGCACCAGCGTGGTGACGCGGGGACCGCAGTGCGCCGCGTGGAAGCGGCGAACGGCCGCCGCGTCGAGCGCCGCGACGCTGCGGGCCGTGCCGCCCGGCGCCCGCGCGTACCGGCTCGCGCGGGCATACAGGAAGCCGTCGAACCGCTCATCCGCCAGGCCGCGCGGTTCGGCGAGCTGGTGCGCGATCTCGGCCAGCCGTTCGTCGCGGCGCCGCGCGACGTCGGCCTCCGGGAAGGTCGCGCCGCGCAGCACCTGGGCGAAGAGCGCGAACGCCGCCTCGAGGCGCGACCGCGTCACGGTCAGCCGCGCGACCGTGGAATCCCAGTCGGCATCGGCCGAGAAGGCGGTGCCGAGACGCTCGAATCGGGCGGTGATCGCGGCGCCATCGAGTCCGTCGACGCCTTCGGCGAGCGTACGCGCGGTGAGCGAGGCGATCCCCTCCTGGCCGGGGGGATCCGCCACCGCACCGGCGTCCACCAGCGCGAGCGCCGTCACGAGCGGGAGCCGCGGCATCGGCGCGACGATGAGCCGGAGTCCGTTCGCGAGCGCCGCGCGGTGCACCGCGGGGAACGCGTAGGGGCGCGCGGGCCCCGGCGCCGGGCGGGACGGCGCGCTCATGCGGCCTCCGCCGCGGCCGGCGGCGGTACGTACAGCAACGACGCGCGGTTGTCCGCGTGCAGGTGCGCCCGGGCCGCCGCGTGCAGCTCGGCGAGGGTCACGGCCGCATGGCGCGCCGGCTCGTCGTTCACGAGCGCCGGATCCCCCCGATAAGTGGCGAACTGCGACAATTTGTCCGCCCGCCCGGCCGCCGACTGCAGCCCGGCGAGCCAGGCGGTCTCCAGGAGCGCGAGCGCCCGCTCGCGTTCCTCGGCCGTCACGCCCGCGGCGATCACGCGGTCGACCTCCGCCGCCACCGCCGACTCGAGCGCCGAGGGCGCCACGCCCGGCCGCGCCGTCACGTCGCAGATGAGCAGGTCGCTGCCCTTCGTCAGGTCGAACGTGTACGCCCCGGCGTCCGACGCCAGCTGTTGCGTGCGCACGAGCGCGTGGGCCAGCCGGCTCCCTTCCCCGAGGCCCAGCACCGCACCCAGCAGGCTCACGGCGTACCACGCCTCGGCGCCGGCGGGCGGCACGCGGAACGCCAGGAAGAGCCGCGGCGCCACGACCGCGTCCGGCACGACCTCGCGCCGCCAACCGCCGAACGTCGGCGGCAGCGACATGTCGGGCAGAGGCGGGCGCCCGTGGCCGCGCGGGATCGCCGCGAAGTGCCGCGCCACCATCGCGCGCGCCGCGGCCGGCTCGAAGTCCCCGGCGATCGTGAGGACGGCGTTGTCCGGCGTGTAGTACGTCCGGAAGAACTCGGCCACGTCCTCGAGGCTCGCCGCGCTCAGGTCCTCCATCGACCCGATCAGCGAGTGGTGGAACGGGTGCGACGGCGGGAAGCACAACGCCGGGAGCCGCTCCCACCAGGTGCCGTAGGGCTGGTTGTCCACCGACCAGCGGCGCTCGTTCTTCACCACGTCGCGCTGGGTGTCGAGCTTCTCCTGCGTCATCGCGGGCAGGAGCCGCGCCATCCGGTCCGCCTCGAGCCAGAGCGCGAGCTCCAGCTGGTGCGAGGGGAGCGTCTCGTGGTAGTTCGTGCGGTCGAGCCAGGTGGAGCCGTTCAGCGTGCCGCCGGCCCGCTGGATGAGCTCGAAGTGCTCGTTCGCCGCCACCTGCGCGCTCCCCTGGAAGAGCATGTGCTCGAAGAGGTGCGCGAAACCCGTGCGCCCGGCGCGTTCGTTCGCCGACCCCACGTGATACCAGAGGTTGACTGCGACCACGGGCGTCGCGTGATCCTCGGTGAGGATCACGCGCAGGCCGTTCGGGAGGGTGTACGTGTCGACCGGGATCCGCATCAGCGCGCGTGCTGGAAGGTCACCATTGCATGACGAGGGCCGCCGGTGCCTTCACCGACTCCCCGAGGAAGTAGCCAGGTTGCCGCAGGAGGCGCGTGAAGACGCCATCGCTCTCGGTCGGCGACGTGCGCACCCGGAGCCCCTCGCGACGCGCCACCAGCGAGGCGCGGAAGAGGTGGAACGGGTCCGACACGAGGATCACGCGCTCGAGGCCGCGCGCCTCCAGGAGCTGCGCGACGGCGCGCAACGACTGGTGGGTGGTGCGCCCTTCGTTCTCGAGCAGGATCGCCGAATCCGGGACCCCCGCCTGGAGCATGTACGCCCGGCTCACCGCGGCCTCGCTCGCGGTGTCCCCCTCGGCCATGCCGCCCGTGAGCACCACCCGCGGCGCGAGCCCCTGGGCGTACAGCTGCACCGCGTGCTCGAGCCGGGCGCGCAACACCGGCGACGGACGGCCCCGGTACTGCGCCGCCCCCATCACCACGATCGCATCCGAGCGGGTCGCCCCGTCCGTGGACGCCACGATCAGCACCGAGAGCGCCGATCCCAACCAGAGCGCGGCCGCGACGAGCAGCAGCAGCACGGCGGCACGGCGCGGCGGCGATGCGGGCAGGCGGAGGACCATCGCCGGAAGCTACCGAGGGCGTCGCGGGCGCGGTACGCTCAGCGCCCGAGCGCGAGGAGCGCCAGCGCGAACGCGTCCAGCTCGGCGTCCACCGCCTCGGGCGGCAGCCCCGCGCGCGAGGCGGCGACGCAGAGCCCGTCCAGCTGCCGGAGCAGCAGCCGCCCGAGGAAGGCCGGCGGCACGCGCGGCAGGAGCGCCACGCCCGAGAGCACCGCGACCGCGAGCTGCGTCGCGGTCGACTCGCGCCCCTGCCGGCCGTCCAGGACGACCCGCGCGGTCACGTCCGTCTCGAGCCCGAGCGCCGAGAGCAGCGCGAGTTCCCCCCGCATCGCCTCCTCACGTGCGAGCACGCGCCAGGCGTCCATCGGATCGCGCGACACCGCCGCGGCGGCGAGCCGCTCCGCGCTCCCGCGGGCGAGCGTCGTCACCACCGCGTCCAGCAGCGCGGCCTTCTGCTCGAAGTGGTACAGCAGGAGCGCCTTGCTCACCCCCGCCGACCGGGCGATCGCCTGCAGGCTGAGCGCGCCGGCCCCGTCGCGCGCACCGAGGGCGATCGCCGCGCGCGTGAGCCGGGTGGCCGCCTCAGCGCGTGACACTGCTGCCGGGCTCCGGCGCGTGCGCGACGATCCCCTGCCGCGCGAGTGCCTGCACGAACGCGTCCTGCGCCTCGCGTTCCCCGTGCACCAGGAACACGTCGGCGAGCCGCGGCGACGTGCGGCGCACCGCGTCGAGCCAGCGGCGGAGCTCGCCCCGGTCGGCATGCGCGCTGTAGCCGGAGAGCACCTCCACCTGCGCGCGGAGCGGCACCTCCTCGCCGAACACGCGGAGCATCGGCTGCCGCTCCACGATCCGCCGGCCCAGCGTGTGCTGCGCCTGGAACCCCACGATGAGCACCGTCGAGCGCGGGTCGGGCGCGCTGTGCGCGAGGTGGTGCAGGATCCGTCCCGACTCCGCCATGCCCGAGGCCGCGATCACGATCATCGGACCGGGGCTGCGCATCATCGCCTTCGAGTGCTCGACCTCCGGGGTGAAGCGCAGCTGGTCGAAGTCGAACAGGGCGGTGAGGTCGGCGCCGTGCTGCTGGACCATCGCCTCGCTGCGGTCGAAGTCGCGCGTGTTGTCCCGGAAGACCTCGGTCGCCTCGGTCGCGAGCGGGCTGTCGATCACCACCGGCACCTTGGGGATCCGGCCCGCATGCGACAGCTCGTGCAGGTCGTAGAGCAGCTCCTGCGTGCGCCCCACGGCGAACGCCGGGATCAGCACCCGGCCCCCGCGCGCGACCGTCTCGCGCACCACGCGCGCGAGGTCGTCGCGCGCGCCCTCGACGCTCGTGTGGTCGCGGTCGCCGTACGTGGACTCCATGATCAGCCAGTCGACGTCGCGCACGGGCTCGGGGTCGCGGATGATCGGCAGCCCCGACCGCCCGATGTCGCCGCTGAAGCCGAGACGGCGCGTCACCCCGCCTTCGGTCCACTCGAGCTCCACCGACGCCGACCCGAGGATGTGGCCCGCGTCGGTGAAGCGCGCGTGCACCCCGGGCAGCACCTCGAAGCGCTGGTCGTAGCGGTGCGGCACCATCTGCGTCAGCGTCGTCGAGACGTCGCGCAGGGCATAGAGCGGCTCCGCGACCTCCTTGCGATGCCGCCGCAGGAAGTCGGCGTCCTTCTCCTGGATGTGCGCCGAGTCGGCGAGCATCACCTCGCAGAGGTCGCGCGTGGCGCTCGTGGCGTGGATCGCCCCGCGGTAGCCCTCCTTCACCAGGAACGGGAGGCG
Source organism: uncultured Gemmatimonas sp. (assembly GCA_964586095.1). Lineage (GTDB taxonomy): Bacteria > Gemmatimonadota > Gemmatimonadetes > Gemmatimonadales > Gemmatimonadaceae > Pseudogemmatithrix. The sequence goes on from CAZPJF010000090.1 coordinate 10,111, forward strand.
CCCCGCATGGTCGATGTGCGCGTGCGAGAGCACCACGGCGTCGATCCGGTCCACGGCGTAGGGGAGCTTCCGGTTGCGCGCGTGCACCTCGGCACGACGGCCCTGGAAGAGGCCGCAGTCGAGCAGGATCGTGCGCCCGTCGAGGTGGATCAGGTGCGCGGAGCCCGTCACCTCGCGGGCCGCCCCCTGGAACTGGAGTCGCATGCAGGTCCCGTCCCGGCGCGTCAGCGCTCGGTTTCGGCCTCGCGCGCGAAGACGACCGTGAGGCGCGCCCCGTCCTGCGTCATCATCGTCGGGGTCCACCCGCCGCGGCTTCGCTCGTTCAGCAGGTCGGTCAGGGCATCCTCGTCCTCGCGCTGGTGTCGCGCGAGGCGCAGGATCACGGCCTGATATTCTTTCATGCGGCCGAAGATAGTAGCTTGTCGCGCATGCTGACCACCCCTGCGCTGCCCGGCCTCAGTGTCGTCTCGCATCCGCTCGTGCAGCACAAGCTCACGCTGCTGCGCGACCAGGCGACGCCCAAGAAGATCTTCAAGGAGCTCGTCGACGAGATCGCGATGCTCATGGCCTACGAGGCCACGGCCGACCTCGCGCTCGAGCCGGCCGAGGTGGTGACCCCGCTCGAGACCACGAGCGGCATGCGCGTGGCCGGCAAGAAGCTCACGCTCGTGCCGATCCTGCGTGCCGGGCTCGGCATGGTCGAGGGGATCCTCAAGCTCGTCCCCTCCGCGCGCGTGGGACACATCGGCCTCTATCGCGACCACGACACGCTCCAGCCGGTCGACTACTACTTCAAGATCCCGCCCGACG
>CAZPJF010000091.1:0-10892 GCA_964586095.1 uncultured Gemmatimonas sp.
CGCGGATCTCGCCCACCATGATGATGTTCGGGTCCTGCCGCAGGAACGCCTTCAGCGCCGCCGCGAACGTCATCCCGATCTCGTTGCGCACCAGCACCTGGTTGACCCCGTAGAGGTTGTACTCCACCGGGTCCTCGGCCGTCATGATGTTCGTGTCGACCGAGTTCACCTTGCTGATGCAGCTGTAGAGCGTCGTCGTCTTCCCCGAGCCCGTGGGGCCGGTCACCAGCACCATGCCGTACGGGTTCTGCACCGCCTCCATGAGCTCCTTCTCGGCGCGCGGCTCGATGCCGAACTTCTCGAGGTCGAGCGTCAGGTTCCCCTTGTCGAGGATCCGGAGCACCACCTTCTCGCCGAAGAGCGTCGGCAGGGTGGAGACGCGGTAGTCGATGACCTTCTTGCCCATCTTGAGCTTGATGCGCCCGTCCTGCGGGACGCGCCGCTCGGCGATGTTCAGCGACGACATGATCTTGAAGCGCGAGATGAGCGCCGGCTGCATCTTCTTGGGCGGCTTCATGACCTCCTGCAGCGCCCCGTCGATCCGGTAGCGCACGCGGAGGTCGTGCTCGAAGCACTCGAAGTGGATGTCGGAGGCGCCGCGCTTCACCGCGTCGGTGAGGATCGCGTTGATCAGCTTGACCACCGGCGCGTCGTCGACCGCCGCGGCCAGCGCCGCCGCCGACATCTCCTCCTTCTCCTCCTCGACGACCTCGAGGTCCTCGCTCTCCAGCCCCTCGATCTCGCTCAGGAGGTCGGACATCTGCGTGTCCGCCACCTCGTAATGCTTGTCGACGACGTTCTTGAGCGTGAACTCCCCGGCGATCACCGGGAAGATGTCGTAGCGCGTGATGAACTTGAGGTCCTCGATCACCCCGAGGTTCGAGGGGTCGGCCATCGCGACCGTCAGCGTGCGCCCGTCGCGCTTGAGCGGAAGCACCAGGTGCTTCGTCGCGAGGTCGGCCGGGACCAGCTTCACGATCTTCGGGTCGACCTCGAACTTGGAGAGGTCCACCGCCGGCATCTTGTACTGGCGGGCCAGCGTCCGCGTGAGGTCGTTCTCCTGGATGAAGCCGAGCTTCACCAGGTTGTAGCCCACCCGCGTGCCGCTCTGGCGCTGCTCGTCGAGCGCCTTCTGCAGCTGCTCCCGCGAGATGAGCCCCTCGCGCACGAGGAGGTCCCCGATCCGTTCGCTGCCGGCGGTCGCTGCGGAGGCCATGGATGCTGGTCGAGACGGGTGGCGCGCGCCCCCGACGGCGCCCGACGGGCGCCCCGAGGGTGGGGGTGGGGTGAAGGTGCCCGGCGGAGGGCGCGAGTGTCAAGGACGGCTGACGCGCCCGCGTGCGCGGGACTCCGTGTCGGTAGGACGAGGGGGGCCGGAAAACGTGACACGCGGTCCGAGACGCGCCGCGAGCGCCGGCCCGATCCCGCGGACGCGCTGCAGCGCCTCGAGCGACCCGAACGGCCCGAGGCTGTCGCGGTCGGCCACGATGCGCGCGGCGAGCGCCGGGCCGATGCCCGGCAGCAGGTCGAGCGTCGCGGCGTCGGCGCGGTCGACATCGATCGGGTCAGACGACCGCGCGTTCGGCCGCGTGTCGAACCGCTCCATCGGCAGCCCGTCCGTCGCCCCGCCGCGCCGTGCCTCCCTCGGCGCCCGCACCGCGGCGGGGCCCGCGCGCCCGGTGCCGGCCACGGGCTCGGGCTTCGCGTCGGGCGCCCGACGCGGACGTCGCGCGCCGCCGGCGACCAGCGCCGAATCGACGGCGGCGAGCTGCGCCGCGAGCGCCTCGCGATCCGCCGCGGGCGCCGCGGTCGCGGGCCCGGTCCCGAGCGCGCGGCATGCACGCACGCCGACGCCGAGCGCCGCCAGCGTGGCGACGAAGAGGAGGGCCTGACGTTCGGCGGGCGTGGGCACGCGGTCAGGGTGGGCGCCACGCCGGGCGGTCCCGCCATCATTGAATTGCGGCCGCACACTGGATGGCGCGCGGGACATCGGACTCCGCGGACTCACACCCGTTATACTGGCCGTTCTGTGGCCTATTGGTGTCCCTATCGAATCTTGAATCAGTTGGGAATCACTGGCTTCACTTCAACTGAATGGACGGCCGCCTCGCGGCGCGGTTCCCGCGCGCCGCGTCTACTCGAACTCCCTCAGCACCGCCATCGCAACCGCGCCCACGATGCCGAGCGTCCGCTGCGACACCTTGTCGAGCGTATCCTCCGTCGTGTGGTGCCACGCGTAGTCGAGGTCGATCACGTCGATCACGCGCAACCCCTGCTCCTGCAGCGGCAGATGGTCGTCGGTGATGGCCTGCCCGGCACGATTGGTGAACACCGCACCGTGCCCGAGCCGCTGCGCCGTGGCCCACACCCGCTGCACGACCTCCGGGGCCCGCTGGACCGAGTAGCCCTCCTGCTCGAACACCGGGTTCGCGTCCCCGACCATGTCCCATAGCACGCCGAAGAGCGGCTGGTAGTCGGGGTCCGGGAGGTGCGTCGCGAAGTAGCGCGACCCGATCAGCACATCCGTGTTGGTCTCGAAGCTCCCCCAGTCCTCGCCATCGACGAAGAGCAGGTCGACGCCCACCGCCGCCGGGCGCCGCTTGAGCGCATCGGCCACGCCGAGGAGGATCGCCACCCCGGAGCCGCCGTCGTTGGCGGCCGGCACCGCCTGCGCCGCCTTGGCCGGATCCCGCTCCTTGTCGGCGACCGGACGCGAATCCCAGTGCGCCAGGTAGAGGACGCGGCGCGGGGAGGAGGGCGTGAACCGGGCGAGGATGTTCCGCATCGGGAGCCGCCGCCCGTCGGCGGTGACATGCGTCCACTCCTGCACCACGACCGTGTCGGCGCGCGTGCGCAGCTCCGCGACGAGCCAGTCCCCCGCGGCCTTGTGCGCCGGCGTCCCGGGCACGCGGGGCCCGAACGCCACCTGCTTCCCGACCGCCGCGAAGGCGGCGGCGGCATCGAACTCGGCCGATGCGGGCTCGGCCGCCGCGCTGCGCTGGGACGCGTCGGCGCCGCCGCAGGCGGCGAGCGTGGCGGCGACGGCGACGAGGGAGGCGATCCCGCGACGGGTGGGGTTGCCGCGAATCCGGGCGATCGGGCGGACCGACGCGGGCGCGGCAGGATCGCACGCAGCGAGTGAAGTTGGCACGGGGGTTCGGCTCGGGGGACAAACCAACGGCGCGAGGCGGGGTATGCAGCGGAACGCGGCCTTGCCCCGCCCACGACTGGCGGTCGAATATACGAGGTTGGTACCCCAGCCGCGCCCCGCCCGCTCCCCCGCACCCCCCCGGCGTGAAGATCGTCGCCCGCTATGTCCTCCGTGAGCACCTCGGCCCGCTGGTCTTCGCGCTCTCGGCGCTGACCTCGCTGCTGCTGCTCAACTTCATCGCCAAGAAGTTCGGGGACCTCGTCGGCAAGGGGCTGCCGTGGACCGTGATCGCGGAGTTCCTCCTCCTCTCGATCCCGTTCACGCTCGCGATGACGCTGCCCATGGCCGTGCTCGTCGCGACCCTCCATGCCTTCTCGCGCCTCGCGGCCGAGAACGAGATCACCGCCTTCAAGGCGAGCGGCGTGAGCATGCAGCGGCTCGTCCGGCCGGTGATCCTCGCCGCCGTCGGCCTCACGGGGTTCATGGTCTGGTTCAACGACCAGGTGCTGCCGCGCGCGAACCACCGCCTCGCCACGCTGCAGAGCGACATCGCGCGCGTGAAACCGACGCTCGCGCTGCAGGAGCAGGTCATCAACGAGGTGGTGCCGCGCCAACTCTTCCTCCGCGCCGGCCGGATCGCCGCGGTGACCAACCGCATGCGCGACGTCACCATCTACGACCTCGGCGACCCGGCGCGCCGGCGGACGATCCTCGCCGACAGCGGCCAGCTCGCCTTCAACGCGACCGGCGAGGACCTGCTGCTGACGCTCTACGACGGCCACGTGAACGAGGTGCAGGTGCAGGAGCCCGAGCGGCTCCAGCGGAGCTTCTTCGCCACCGACATCTTCCGCGTGCGCGGCGTCGCCGTGCGGCTCGAGCGGAACGAGGACCGGCGCCTGTATCGCTCGGACCGCGAACTGAGCGTCTGCGAGCTGCAGGCGCGCGTGGCCACCGCTCGCGAGCAGCGCGACAGCGCCTGGGTGCGGTTGCACCGCGCGCAGCGCGACACGGCTCGCGCCGCGCGCCCCCCGCGCACCCCCGGCGGGGTCGGCGGGCTCTACTGCCGCGCCGTCGACGCGGTGCAGGGCTGGCTGACGCCCCCCGAGGCGGTGGCCGCCGAGCCCGGCGCCCTGGCCTCCGCGGGCGGCACGGCGCCCGCGGCGCCGGCCCCCGCGACACCGGCGCAGGCGCCGTCCGCGGGGCAGGGCGCGCCCTCCACCGGCCGCGTGGCCCCCGAGACCGAGGTGGTGCAGGACGACCCGGCCGCCCTCTCGGACGTGCTCGCGAGCGGCATGCAGCTGGAACTCGACATGGCGCAGCACACCATCGACCAGTACCGGGTGGAGATCGAGAAGAAGTTCGCGATCGCGACCGCCTGCATCGTGTTCGTGCTCCTCGGCGCGCCGATCGCGCTCCGCTTCCCCCGCGGCGGCGTCGGCCTCACGATCGGCGTGAGCCTCGGCGTCTTCGGCCTCTACTACGTCGGGCTGCTGGGCGGCGAGGCCCTCGCCGACCGCGCGCTCGTGGGCCCCGGGATCGCGATGTGGTCGACCAACCTCGTGCTCGGGCTCGTGGGCGTGGTCCTCACCGCGCGGCTCGGCAGCGAGGGCTCGACCCACCGCGGCAGCGAGACCTCGGAGTGGTGGAGCCGGCTGCTCGAACGGTTCCGGCGTCGGAGGACGGCGTGATGCCCTCCCCCGCACCGGGGGCGGGACGGCCGGCATGAGGCGCCGCCTCCTCCACCCGCTCGACCGGTACGTGCTGAGCGAGTTCTGGAAGGTGCTCGCCGCCACGGCGCTCGGCTTCCCGCTCCTCGTCATCATCATCGACGTGAGCGAGAAGCTCGACTCCTATCTCTCGCGGCAGCTGCCGATCGCGGACATCGCGCTCGCGTACCTCTACGGCATCCCGGACACGATGTTCCTGGTGCTGCCGGCGGCGGTGCTCTTCGCGACGGTCTTCACCATCGGCGGATTCACGCGGCATTCGGAGATCACGGCGGCGAAGGCGTCGGGGATCAGCTTCCACCGCTTCATCGCCCCGATCTCGGTGGGCGCGCTGGCCGCGACCGGCTTCGGGCTGGTGCTCGCCGAGGTGGTGCCGCCGCTCAACGCGCGCCGCCTGGAGCTGCTGCAGGAGAAGGTGTTCCGCAACACGGACAAGCGGTCGAACTTCGCCTACGCCTCGGAGACGGGCCGCGTCTACAAGGTGACGCTGGCCGAGGTGCGGACCTCGCGGCTCGAGGGGGTGGAGATCGAGCGGCCGGGCACGGGCCCCGAGTACCCGAGCTACGTGATCGCCGCGAAGTCCGGGCAGTGGCACGACTCGACGGGGTGGCTGCTGCGCGAGGGCGTCATGCACATCATGCCCGACTCGCTCTCCAACCTCACGGTGCGCTTCGACTCGCTGCGGGACGCCCGCTTCACCGAGCCGCCGACGAGCCTCATGGCCAACCCGAAGGCGCCGGCCGAGATGGGGTACCGCGACCTCGGGCGGTTCATCGAGGCGATGGAGCGCTCGGGGACCGACGTGAACAAGCTCCGGGTGGAGCGGATGCTGAAACTGGCGATCCCCGCGACCTGTTTCATCATCATGCTCATCGGGGCGCCGCTCGCGACCAGCACGCAGCGCGGTGGGACCGCGTACGGCATCGGGGTGAGCCTCGCGACCACGGTTATATTCCTGATGCTCCTGCAGATGACCCAGGCGATCGGGGCGGGCGGGCTGATCATGCCTGAGCTCGCGGCCTGGATCCCGGGAGCGCTCTTCGCGGTCATCGGCTCGGTCCTCCTCTTCAAGGTCCGCACGTAGCGTGTCCTCGCGTCCAACGGCATCGTACCCCATCGTCCAGCGGCAGTCGCTCCAGTTCTTCCGCTTCATGGGGCGCGAGGCGCTGGGGTTCCTGGGCGGGGTCGGCGCGCGCGTGCTCTTCCTGCGCGAGATCGGGCGCGCGTTCCGCGAGGGCCGCACCTGGCGCGGCCAGGTGATCCACCAGATGCGGGCGATCGGCGTCGACTCGCTGCCGCTGGCGCTCATGGTGGCCGCCTTCATCGGCGGCGTGATCGCCATCCAGATCCGCTACCAGCTCTTCCCAGGCATCCAGCTGTCGATCGTGGGGCTCTCCACCCGGCAGATCGTGATCCTCGAGACGGGCCCGCTGCTCACGGGCCTCGTGCTCGCGGGGCGCGTCGGCGCGAAGATGACCGCCGAGATCGCGACGATGCGGGTGACGGAGCAGATCGACGCGCTCGAGACGCTCGCCTTCGACCCGGTGGCCTACCTCGTGCTCCCGCGCCTCGTGGCCGCGGTGGTGATGCTCCCCATCCTCACGATCTTCGCCGACGTGGTCGGCGTGCTCTCCGGGCTGCTCGCGTCGGTGACGGTCGCCGACGTGCAGTTCGCCCAGTTCATGGAGGGCGTGCGGCTGGGCTACGACCAGTTCCAGGTGACCTACAGCCTGATCAAGGCGACGCTCTTCGGGGCGGCGATCGCCTTCCTCTGCACCTTCGAGGGCTATGCGACCTTCGGGGGCGCCGAGGGCGTGGGCAAGAGCACGGCGAAGGCGGTCGTGATCTCGTCCATCGCCATCCTGATCCTCGACGCCTTGACGGCCGTCCTCCTCGCCCCCTACCTCCAAGGATGAAGCGACGCGACGAAGTGCTCGTGGGGATCGTGGCCACCATCGCCGTGGGCCTGGCGGTGGTCGGGTCGCTCTTCCTCGCCCGCGGCGGGCTGCTGCCCGGCTACGTGCTCTACTCCCGCTTCGACTGGGGCTCCGGCCTGCGGCAGGGGCAGCCGGTGATGCTCTCGGGCGTCTCGGTGGGCTACGTCGATGCGGTCGACATCAATCGCGACGGGAAGCTCCTCGTCACGATGCGCATCTACAACCGGTACCAGGTGCCCGACGGCACGACCTCCAAGGTCGCGCCCAACGGCGTCTTCGGCGACATGATGGTGGCGATGACGCCCTCGAAGCCGACCGACGTGTTCTTCGCCGAGGGGGACACGGTGCCGGCGGGCCCGCCCTCGGTGGGGCTGGGCGAGGTGCTGGAGAAGGTCGACGCGATCAGCCAGGACATCGCGGCCCTCACCAAGGCGCTCCGCACGGAGCTCGTCGAGGACGGCGGGCTCAAGGACATCCGGCGCACGGTGCAGTCGGCGAACGCGCTGATCGTCCAGCTCAACGAGATCGCGGCGGTGCAGTCCGCCGAGCTGACGCGCACGCAACGCTCGGTCCAGCGGCTCGCGAACGCGGTGGACTCGGCGCAGGTCGACAGCACCGTGCGCGCGATCGGCGCGCTGGCGCGGAACGTGAGTGCGCTGACCACGGACCTGCAGGGGACGACGAAACAGCTGAACGGGATCCTCGCGAAGCTCGAGCAGGGCGAGGGCTCGGCGGGGAAGCTGTTGACCGACGAGGGGATGTACCGCGACGTGCGGGGGCTGCTGCAGCGGCTGGATTCGCTGACGGCGGATTTCCAGAAGAATCCGCGGAAGTACATCAATCTCACGATCTTCTGAGGGGCGGCGGGAGACAGAAGGCAGATGACAGAAGGCAGATGACAGATGGCAGTTGGCAGATGGCGGCTTGATGCAGGATGCGCGGGGGAGGCGGGATCCCCGATGCCGGGATGCGGGATACGGGATACGGGATGCGGATGCGGATGCGGATGCGGGGGACCTCCTACGGCCTGTGGGAGGTCCCCTTGTCGTGTGTGGCACGGACTCGCCGACTCAGTCCGGTGAGCATGCGTCTCACCTCCTCCACGGCTGCGTCGAGGTGGGCGTGCTCATCGTCCCCGAGACTGCCGACGTCGCGGGCGAATCTCAGGTGGTAGCGGAGCTCGGAGGCGGAGGCCTGGGCGACCGCGAGGTAGCGTGCGAAGAGGGGCTGGCTCTCGCAGCCGGCGCCCTCCGCGATGATCGCGGCCACGGACACCGCACAGCGCCGCATCTGGCTCCGGAGACCCCAGTCCCGCCACGAGCTCGTGGTGGCGTGCAGCGCGACCGCGACCTCATGGGCACGCCTCCAGACCTCCAGCCGCTCGAACGGGAACATGTCGGCACGATCGCGGCGGCGCGCGCCGTGCTCCGCATCCTTTCCTCGCGCACGAAAGCACGACGCCCCGGAGGCTGAGGCCCCCGGGGCGCCGCGATGCTCAGGATGTCAGCCGGCTGTCACTGCCATCTGCCATCTGCCATCTGCCATCTGCCATCTGCCATCTCGATCAGAAGCTGTACCGCATGCTGAGCTGCATCCGGTAGTTCGACGCCACGTTCTGCGAGTTCGCGAAGCGGTAGTTCGGGTTCCAGCGGAACCGCGCACGGGCGCCCGCCGAGCCGACCATCGACCCGGCCTCCTTGCTCACGTACTCGAGCCCGCCGAACACGCCGCCGGGCTGGCCGACGGTGCGGTACTTGCCCCAGTCGGGGTTGATGAAGTTGGCGAAGTTGAAGATGTCGAGCTGGACCGTGAGCCGCTCGAGCTGGTTCGTGTTGAGCACGTTGCCGAGCCCGAGGCGGCCCACCGACTGGCGGACGCTCACGTTCACCAGGTTGCGCCACGGCTCCGCGCAGGAGTGCTTGGCCATGATCCGGCCGCGCTGGTTGTTCAGGCAGGCGTTGTCCGAGATGAAGCGGTCGAACGACGCGGCCTGCTGCGCCGGGGTGTAGGTCACACCGCCGGTCGTGAAGTTGCCGGCCCAGATGATCTCGTTCTGGTTGTTGACGTCGTTCGGGATGTAGATGAGGTCGTTCGTGATCCCGTCGCCGTTGAGGTCGCCCGAGTTGCCGGCCGCCAGGTAGTGGAAGCGCTGGCCGCTCTCGCCGATGTAGATGACCGAGAGGTCGGTGCCCGTCTTCGCGAACGTGTAGGTCCCGTTCGCGACGATCTTGTGCGGCTGCTCGAACAGCGAGCGGCCGAGCTCCGGGAACTCCTGCGGGAAGTAGCCCGCCGGGCGGCCGAAGCGGTACTGCGAGAACGCCGTCGACGAGGCCAGCGACTGCACGTCGCGGACGCGCGAGAAGGTGTAGAAGACGGAGCCTTCCCAGTTGTCGCGCCAGCGGCGCTGCAGGCCGGCGGTGTACTGCCAGGCCCGGTCACGCGACTGGTTCTGGACGTCGAGGACCGTCGTGCGCCCCGGGATCCGGAGGTTCGGCGTGAGCGGCGCGGTACCGTACATCAGGCGGCCGAGCCGGTCCGTGCCAAGCGGGTCGGCGAGCGCGATGTTCTGGTAGAACAGTGCGTTCACCGCCTGCGTGAAGAGGATCTCGGCGGTGAGGATCAGGCCGTTCCCGAGGTCGCGATCGTAGCCGAGCGTCGCCCGGGCGTTCTGCGGGAACTTGAGGTCCTCGCTCAGGAGGTTGATCTCGCCGCCGAGCGCCGCGGTCAGCCCGCCGGCGCACTGCGTCGGCGGGGTGCCGATGTTCGTCGCGTTGAAGACCGGCGCGCCGCCGGTCGGATTGGTGCCCGAGATGGGGTTGCAGGTGAGCAGCGGGACGCCGCTCAAGCCGGAGTTCTGGAACGAGTTGCTCAGCCAGACGTACGCCGGCCGGCCGGTGAAGAGACCGAACCCGCCGCGGAGCTGGTTCCGCTGGTCATGCGTGATGTCCCAGTTGAATCCGAGGCGCGGCGAGATCGTCCCATTCCCGCTCGGGACGTCGGCGGTGTTGCGGCCGAAGTCGGCGAGGATCGTCGGGTTCGAAGGTGGCTTGTCGTTGAAGGAAGGCGCGTCGTACCGGACGCCGGCCTGCACGTTGAGCCACGGGGTCACGTTCCACTCGTCCTGCACGTAGGCGCTGAACAGCGACGACTTGAACCGCACCGCGCCGTCGCACCCCGGATCCGACGGCGGGCAGATCGGCACGCCGACGATGTACTGCCGCGCGTTGCCGGCCGCGAAGTCGGCCTCGGTGTCGAACGCCCAGACGCCGAAGATCGACTGCGCGAAGAGGTTCCTCGCCTTGTACGTGGAGTACGAGCCGCCGAGCGTGAGGCGGTGCTTGCCCATCGGGATCACGAGGTTGTCCGTGATCTCCACGATGTCCTGGTCGAGCTCGTTGCCGTGGCTGAAGCGCTCGGAGCCGGAGACGATGTTGAAGCCGCCCATCGTGGTGGTAATCTGCGGCGTGCCGCCCACGTCGGGCGTCCGGCGGTCACGGATCGTCGTGAGCCCCGCGAAGACCTCGTTGTACCAGCCGTTGCTGAAGTTCGATCGGAGCTGCACGACCGAGCCGCCCTTCCGCGACGTGAAGGCGTACGCGTTGTTCAGGAGTGGGAACGTCGTACTGGTGAAGCTGCGCGAGAAGACGTCGTCCTGCGCCTCGCCGTAGTTGTGGCGGATGACCAGCGACGAGTTGAACGGCAGCCCCTGGATGTCGAAGCGGACGAAGACGTTCGTGAGCGGGTTGTTGTTGACGCGCGGCCCCGCCGAGCTTCGCGGGAGTCCGTACGAGTCGAGGATGTCCCCGTAGCTGCGGAGCGTTGCCGTGTCGGGGAGCCCCGCGGCCCCGGTGAGGCCCGCATACGGCCCCGCCGCGGGCGCCGTCTGCTCCTGCAGCTCGGTGTTCACGAAGAAGTGCGCCCGGTCCTTGATGATCGGGCCGCCGAGCGAGAAGCCGTACTGGGTCTGCTCGAAATCGTTCAGGTAGGGCTGCGACCGCGTCGTGGACTGGTCGCGGTAGAAGACGTACGCCGAGCCGCTCAGGTCGTTGGTGCCGTTCTTGGTCACCGCGTTGATCA
>CAZPJF010000092.1:0-10801 GCA_964586095.1 uncultured Gemmatimonas sp.
CCTGCGGGTACTCGGCGGCGGGGAAGAGGTACCCCAGCGCGATGCCGACGACCATCGCGACGACGATCTGCTGGGTGGGGGAGAGGAAGCGGGAGCGCGGCGCCTCGGGCGCCGCGGCAGCGTGGGCGGTCATCAGTCGCGAGTCAGGGGGAACGGAGGGACGCGGCCTTGGCCGTCTGGATCCCGGAATCTACGCGCGGCCCGCCGGCCCCGCTGGCGCCCTCAGACCGGCGCGAAGTGCGCGCTGAAGTGCCGGAGGAAGCGCGGTTCCCGCACGATGCGGAACCCGCGCACCGCCGCGCGCCGGCGCATCACCTCCTCGAAGGTCTCCGCCACGTACTCGAGGTGGCTCTGCGTGTAGACCCGCCGCGGGATGGCGAGCCGGACGAGCTCCATCGCGGCCGGCACGAGCGCCCCCGATGAGTCGTACGTGCCGAACATCACCGAGCCGATCTCGACGCAGCGGATCCCCGCCAGCGCATAGAGCTCGCAGACCAGCGCCTGCCCCGGGTACTGCGACACCGGCACCTGCGGATAGAGTGCCTTCGCGTCCACGTAGACCGCGTGCCCGCCGATCGGCCACATGAGCGGCACGCCGAGCGATCGAAGGTGCTCGCCAAGGAAGGTGGTGCTGCGGATCCGGTACTCGAGATAGGCGGGGTCGAACACCTCCTCGAGCCCGATGGCGATCGCCTCCATGTCCCGGCCCGAGAGCCCGCCGTAGGTCGAGAACCCCTCCGTGATGATGAGCAGGTTCGTGCACGCCTCGGCCAGCGCCGGCTCGCGCAGCGCGAGGAAGCCGCCCATGTTCGCCAGCGCGTCCTTCTTGGCGCTCATCACCGCGCCGTCCGCGAGCGCGAACATCCGCTGCGCGATCTCGCGGTAGGTCAGGTCCCGCATCCCGGCCTCGCGATGCCGCACGAACCAGCTGTTCTCGGCGATCCGGCAGCAGTCGAGGAGGAAGCGGACCCCGTGCCTCCGGCACGCCGCCGAGACGGCCTCGGCGTTGGCGAGGCTCACGGGCTGCCCGCCGCCGGAGTTGTTCGTGACGGTGAGGATCACGGCCGCCACGGACGCCCCGTGCTCCGTGAGCGCGCGTTCGAGGGCGGCGACGTCGAGGTTCCCCTTGAACGGGAGGTCCGCGGCGGGGTCGCGGCCCTCCGGGACGGGCAGGTCGATCGCGCGCGCCCCCGAGAACTCGATGTTGGCGCGGGTCGTGTCGAAGTGCGTGTTGGAGAGGAACACCTTCCCCGGCCCGCCCAGGTGGCCGTAGATGATCCGCTCGGCGGCCCGTCCCTGGTGCGTCGGCAGGACATGGGCCATCCCCGTCAGGTCCTGGACCGCGCGCTCCATCCGGCGCCACGAGCGCGAGCCGGCGTAGGCCTCGTCCCCGACCATCACCCCGGCCCACTGGTCGACGCTCATCGCCGAGGTGCCGCTGTCAGTGAGGAGGTCGATGAGCACCTGGTCGGAGTCGAGCAGGAACGGGTTGTGGTGCGCCGCCGTGAGGGCAGCGACGCGCTGGGCCTCCGTGGTGAGGCGGATCGGCTCGACGCTCTTGATGCGGAACGGCTCGATGATGGTGCGGTGGCGCATGCGCGAACGATGCGCCGCGCATGCCGCGCGGGGAGTCGGGGCGGCGCCCACGCCTCGTGAGGGAAGCCCGAAGGCCGGAGGGACCGTCCGCGGCCCGGTCGGCCGCGCGGTGGGGGGCGCGGCCGTCAGGCCGCGCGCACGGGCAGCACGCGCCGGCTCGCGGCGATCACGCCGCCGCCCAGCACGACCTCGCCGTCGTAGAGCACCACGCTCTGGCCCGGCGAGATCGCCGCGAGCGGCGCCTCCAGCGCGACCTCCACCAGGCCGTCCTCGATCCGGACCACGGTGCCCGGTGCCGGGGGCGCGCGGTGCCGGATGCGGACCTGCACCAGGTCCCCCGCCGCGGGAGGCGCGTCGACGAGCCAGTTGACCTCGCGCGCGACCAGCCCGCGTCCCAGGAGCGCCTCGCGCGGCCCGACCACCACGGCCCGGTCCTCCGGCCGCAGCGCGACCACGAAGAGCGGCTCACGCGAGCCGCCCGGGAGTCCGCGCCGCTGGCCCACGGTGAAGCGCGCGAACCCGTCGTGCGTCCCCACCACACGGCCATCGACGGTGACGATCGGCCCCGGTGCGAGGGCGGGCGCGCCGGCCGGCAGCTCGCGCTCGAGCACCTTCACGTAGTCGCCGTCCGGGACGAAGCAGATCTCCTGGCTCTCCGGCTTCTCCGCCGTGAGCAGCCCGAGGCCACGCGCCACGGCGCGCGTCTCGTCCTTCGTCATGGCGCCCACCGGAAGGAGCATCCGCGCGAGCACCGCGCGCTCGATGCCCCACAGGAAGTACGTCTGGTCCTTGGCGTCGTCGCGGCCGCGCAGGAGCCGTCCGTCCGCGACGCGCGCGTAATGGCCGGTCGCGATGTGCGCGGCGTCGATCCCGTCGGCCTTCGCGAGCAGGTCGCGGAACTTGGTGAAGGTGTTGCAGCGCACGCAGGGAATGGGCGTGCGGCCCGCCGCGTACTCGGCCACGAAGTCCGCGACGACGTCGCGTCCGAACCGGTCCTCGAGGTTGAGGACGTAGTGCGGGATGCCGAGGTGTTCGGCGACGCGACGCGCGTCGTTCACGCTGTCGAGCGAGCAGCACGGCTTGTCGGGCACCTCGCCGCCGTCGTGGAAGAGCTTCATGGTGACGCCCACCACGTCATGCCCGGCGCGCACGAGGAGCGCGGCGGCGACCGACGAGTCCACGCCGCCCGACATCGCGACCAGCACGCGCCCTCGCGCGCCATCGCGCGACGGGAGCGGGAGCGGCACCGCGCAGGCGTCCGGCATCGGGGTGGAGCGCCTCAGGCGACGCCGGCGAGGCCCCGCGCCTTCTGGATGAGGGCGGGGAAGAGCTCCGAGACCCGCGCGATGTCCTCGGGCGTGGTGAGCGCGCCCAGGCTCATGCGGATCGCGGCGCTCGCGAGGTCGGCCCGCACGCCCATCGCCGAGAGCACGTGCGACGGGGTGATGCTCCCGCTCTGGCAGGCCGAGCCGCTCGAGGCGGCGACGCCCTGCAGGTCGAGCGCCATGAGCAGCGACTCCGAGTCGGTGCCGGGGACGGAGACATTCAGGATGTGCGGCGCCCGCTTGGCGCCGCGTCCGTGGACCATCGCATCGGGGACGCGCGCGACGAGCGCCGCCTCGAGCTGGTCGCGGAGCGCCTCGAGCTCGGCCCAGTGCGCCTCGCGCTCGGCGACCGCGAGCTCCATGGCCCGCGCGAGCCCCACCGCCGCGGCGACGTTCTCGGTGCCCGGGCGCCGGCCACGATCCTGCGAGCCGCCGAAGAAGAGCGGCTCGAGCGGCGTGCCACGGCGGATGAAGAACGCCCCGATCCCCTTGGGCGCGCCGACCTTGTGCCCGCTCACGCTCACGAAGTCGAACGGGATCCGGCGCGCGTCGACCTCGACCTTGCCGAAGGCCTGCACCGCATCGGTGTGGAAGATCCCGCCGGCCGCCTTGGTGAGCTCGGCGAGCGTCTCGACGGGCTGGATCACGCCGGTCTCGTTGTTGATCCACATCACCGAGGTGAGCGCGAGGTCGCCGGCCGCGATCTTCGCGCGGGCGTCCTCCAGCGAGACGGTGCCGTCCCGCTCCACCTTGAGCAGCCGCTCCTCGGCCCCCTCTCGCGCGGCCTGGTGCACCGCCTGCAGCACCGCCTTGTGCTCGATCGGGGAGGAGACGATCGCCTTCCGTCCCTGCGCCTTGAGCACGCGCCACCCGCCCAGGACGGCGAGGTTGTCGCCCTCGGTGCCGCCGCTGGTGAAGCAGATCTCGTCGGGGGCGGCGCCGAGGCAGCGGGCGACGCGCTCGCGCGCCTCATCGAGGGCGGCGCGGGCCTCCCGGCCCCAGCGATGCGTGGACGACGGGTTGCCGAAGCGCGGCCCGAAGAACGGGGCCATCGCCTCGAAGACCTCCGGGCGGACCGGGGTCGTCGCGGCGTGGTCGAGGTAGATGGGGGCGGGAGGCATGGGAGAAATATAGACGAGGCTTGGAGGAGGGCGCCTGCCGTGGACCGCAGGGCCGACCGTTCGCCGGGCGCCCACCGCGGGCGACCGCGACCGGCTCGGGCAGGTACTCGCCGCGCGCGGTGTTGCCGTAGTACGCGGAGCCCGGGCAGTGGTAGACCCGGGAGGACCGGTTGAGCCAGACGCGCACCCCCGTGGTGTCCGGCGGGTCCGCGCCCACCTCCTCCCGGAGCAGGTCGATCCGGGTGAGCAGCGGCGTGAGGCGCAGCACCGGATGCAGCTCGATGCCATTCGGCGCGAACCCCACCTGGCCGTGGTGGTCGTCCCAGAAGGCGACGCCCTCGACCTCCACGTCGATCGGCGTCCCCAGCTGCCTTGCCATGCGTTGCGCCTCGGCGAAATCCGACGCGCGTCGGCTGCGAGGCGCGCAGGCCGAGTCCGGGATCTCGGCGACGAGCAGGCGCGACGGGTCGGCCAGGTCGCGGAGGATCAGGTGGATGTCGCCGTCGGCCTGCCCGTCGCGTATCTCCTCCAGGCGTGCCTGCACGCGGAACGTGCGCAGCTCCATCGGGAGCCGCCGGTCGTGGGGCCGCGCGTCCCGCGGGCGCGGGATCCCCAGCAGCGCGGCGACGGTCGTCGGCTGGGGCGTGGGGTCGACGCGCGCGGCGTCGAGGTCCTCCAGGACCTTCACCGGCCAGCGCTCCTCGCCGCAGCGGCCGCCCTGCGCCGCGAGCGCGCCGGCCGCGCCGAGCGAAAGGCCCCACAGGAGGGTCAGGCGTTCCAGCATTCCGGGCTGCACGACGAGAAACTATCGTGGGCACAGGGAACCCGCCCGGAGGTCGCCGTGCCCCTCAGCATCCTCTCGCCCGCCTTCGCGCCCGGCGGCGCGATCCCCGCACGATTCACCTGCGACGGTGACGATGTCTCGCCGCCGCTGCGCTTCACCGGCGTGCCCCACGGGACGCGGAGCCTGGCGCTCATCGTCGACGACCCCGACGCGCCCGACCCCGCGGCGCCGCGCATGATCTACGTGCACTGGATCCTGTACGACCTCCCACCCACCGCGGAGGGGCTCGCCGAGGGCGCGGCGCGCGGCGGACTTCCGGCCGGCACGCGCGAGGGGCTGAACGACTGGCACCGCACCGGGTGGGGCGGTCCGTGCCCCCCCATCGGCCGGCACCGCTACTTCTTCAAGCTCTACGCGCTCGACACGGCGCTCGGCGACCTCGGCCGCGCGAGGAAGACGGAACTGCTCGCGGCGATCCAGGGGCACCTGCTCGCGGAGGCGGAGCTGGTCGGGACATACCAGCGCGGTTGAGCGCGAGCGCTCACCCCCGCGCGCCGAGTTCGCGCGCCGAGTTCACGCAGCGAGTCCGCGCGCACCGCGCCTGCCGCGCCTGCGCGACCGCACTACGTTCATGCGATGCCGATCCCCCGTCTCGTCGCCCGGGCGCACCCCGCGCGTCCCTCCACTGGATGGCGACCGCGGCCGTCGCCCCGGACGCTCGTCGTGTGCGCCGGCCTGCTCGCCGTGGCCTGCGCCGCCCCCGCTCGCGACCCGGACCCGGGCGTGGCGCGTCCGCTCGCCGAGGCGCGCGCCCGCATGGTCTCGGACCTGCGCTACGACCTGGCGTTCGTCCTGCCCGGCGGCCGCGACTCCGCGGTGCACGGCGTCGTGGAGGCCGCGTTCACCTGGCGCGGCGACGGGGAAGACCTCGTCCTCGACTTCCGCGCGCCCGCCGCGAACGTCGGGCGCGTGACGCTCGACGGCGACTCGGTCGCCCACCGCGTGACGCCCGACCACATCGTGATCCCGGGCGGCGCCGTCGCCGACGGGGCGCGCCGCGTCCGCATCGGGTTCACGAGTACCGACGCCGCGCTCAACCGCAACGACGAGTTCCTCTACGCGCTCTTCGTCCCGGACCGCGCGTCGACGGCCTTCCCGGTCTTCGAGCAGCCCGACCTCAAGGCGCGCGTGACGCTCACCCTGGACGTACCGGCCGGGTGGGAGGCCGTCGCGAACGGCGCGCTGGTCTCGCGCGACAGCAGCCCCGGGACGTCGCGCCACCGGCTGCGTTTCGCCGAGTCGGAGCCGATCAGCACCTACCTGATCTCGTTCGCGGCCGGCCGGCTCAAGCGGCTCGAGGCCGAGCGCGGTGGCCGCCGCTTCACGCTGTTCCACCGGGAGACGGACCGCGCCAGGGTCGCGCGCAACGCCGCCGCGATCTTCGACCTCCACGCGGCCGCGCTCGCGTGGCTGGAGGAGTACACGGGGATCCCCTATCCGTTCGCCAAGTTCGACTTCTTCGCCGTTCCCGCCTTCCAGTTCGGCGGCATGGAGCACCCTGGTGCCGTCTGGTACCGCGCCGATGCGCTCTTCCTGGACGAGGCGCCGAGCCGGACGCAGGAGCTGGGACGCGCGAGCCTCATCGCCCACGAGACCGCGCACATGTGGTTCGGCGACCTCGTCACCATGCGCTGGTTCGACGACGTGTGGATGAAGGAGGTCTTCGCGAACTTCATGGCGGCGAAGATCGTCGCGCCCTCCTTCCCGGACGTGGACCATGCGCTGCGCTTCTTCCAGCAGCACCATCCGGCCGCCTACGGCGTGGACCGCACGCCGGGAGCGAACGCGATCCGGCAGGAGCTCGCGAACCTCCGCGAGGCGGGGTCGCTCTACGGCGCGATCATCTACCAGAAGGCGCCCGTCGTGATGAAGCAGCTCGAGGCGCTGGTGGGCGAGGCGACCTTCCGGGACGGGTTGCGCCGCTACCTCGCCGCGCACCGCCACGGCAACGCGAGCTGGGACGACCTCGTGCGGGTGCTCGACGAGCTCACGGCCGAGGACGTGCGGGCGTGGAGCCGTGCGTGGGTCGAGGAGCCGGGGCGCCCCGAGGTGACCGCGAGCTGGGTCGCCGACGCGCTCACGCTGAGCCAGCGGGACGACTGGTCGACGCGCAGCGGGCGCTTCACCGCGGCGGGTGCGCGCCCGGCCCCGCGAGCGCTCCGGTGGCCGCAGCGCATCGGGACCCTCGTCGCCTGGCCGGGGCGGAGCGAGGTCGTCGTCGCGGATCTCCGCGGCGACTCGGCCCTCGTGACCGTCGCGGACCCGCCGACCGGCGCACCGCTCCTCGTGCTCCCCGGTGTGGACGGCGCGAGCTACGGCCGCTTCCCCCTCACCGGGGCGACGCGCGGCGTGCTGCTGCGGCGGGCGGGCGAGCTCGAGCAGCCGCTCCACCGCGCCGTCGCGTGGCAGGCGCTGCAGGAGGAGATGCTCGACGCCCGGCTCGCGCCCGCGGACCTCCTGGTGGCGGCGCTCGAGGCGCTCGGCTCCGAGCGCGACGAGCTCGTGGCCGCGCAACTCACCGGCCTCGTGCGCTCGACCTACTGGCGCTTCCTCGGCGACTCCGCGCGGCGCGCCATGGCGCCGGCGGTGGAGCGCACGCTCTGGGGCGCCCTCGAGCGCGCCGCCACGCCCGGCCGGAAGGGCGCGCTCTTCAGCGCGATCATCGGCGTGACGCTCACCGAGGAGGGCGTGGCGCGGCTCGAGCGCATCTGGCGCAGGCGCGAGGTGCCGCGCGGCTTCCCCATGTCGGAGGCCCAGTTCATCGCGATCGCCGAAGGGCTCGCGCTGCGCGGACACCCGCGGGCCGAGGCGATCCTCGAGGAACAGGAGCGGCGGATCACCAACCCCGACCGGCTCGCGCGCCAGCGCTTCATGCGTGCCGCCCTCTCCGCCGACCCGGCGCGCCGCGACTCGCTCTTCGGGACCTTCGTCCGGGTCGAGAACCGCCGGCGCGAGAGCTGGGTGCTCGATGCGATGGGCGCGATGCACCACCCGCTGCGGGCGCGCGCGAGTGCCGGGCAGCTGCGCGCGGCGCTCGCGCTCACCGAGGAGATCCAGGCGACGGGGGACATCTTCTTCCCGCTGCGGTGGCTCAACGCGACCTTCGACGGGCATCATGATGCCGAGGCGGCGGTGATCGCGGCGGAGTTCCTGCAGGCGCGCCAGGACCTCCCGCCGCGGCTGCGCGGCAAGGTGCTGCAGGCCACCGACGACCTGTTCCGGGCGGCGCGCGTCGTGGAGGGCTGGCGGCCCGAGTGAGGCGCGGAACGGGCGCGGGCGCGCGGGGACGCCGCCGCGCCGCGCCGGGCTCAGCGCGCGATCACGCGCGTGCTGAACCCCACGCCGTCGGGCGTCTCGCCCACGCCGACCTCGCCGACCACGCGTCGCGCGGCGACGTCGATCGCCACGACCTTCCCCTGCGCGCTCAGCGAGAGGAGCGCCGTGCGGCCGTCCGGCGTGAGCGTGATGCCCTGCGGCCCGCCGCCGGGGAAGCGGAGGCGACCGAGTTCGCGCTTCGTCGCGCGGTCGACGAACCGGAGCTCCTCGCCGCGGTAGTCGGGGAGCAGCACCGTCGCGCCGTCGGGCGTGAAGAGCACCCGGTACGGCCACCCGAAGCCCTCGGCGGCGCTGCCCACCGTGCCGCTCGCCGCGTCCACGACGCTCACCCGGCCGGTCGCGTTGCTGCCGACCCATGCCTCGCGGCCGTCGGGCGTGACGTTGATCGCCTCGGGCTGCGCGGGGACGTCGATGCTGCGGATCGCCTGCCCGGTGACGAGGTCGAGCTCGGTGACCGTGTTGCTGCCGATGTCCCCCGTCCACGCACGGCGGCCGTCCGCCGCCACGCCGACCATGTGCGAGCCGGCCCTCGCCGTGCGGGCGACGCGGCGGACCTCGCCCGTCGCGACGTGGACCACCAGCACCGCCTGCGCGGCCTCGGAGGTCACCGCGACGAGCGAGTCGCCGGGCAGCATGGCGATGCCGTGCGGGCGCGTGTACTGCATGAGCGGGATCGTGAGCGCGACGCGCTTGCCCGGCAGGTCCAGCACCGTGAGCGTGCTGCCCGGTGCGGGGCCGGTGCCGTAGTCGGTGACCACGGCGGTGCGGCCGTCGCGCGAGACGACGATCTCGTGCGGCCCATGGCCGGTGGGCAGCGTGGCGATCGTCGCGCCCGTGGCCGCGTCCACGAGCGTCGCCGTGGACGGCCCCTTGTTGGTGACGACGATGGTGCCGGTGAGGCCGGGCAGTTGCGCCTGGGCCGTCGCGGCGCACGCGATCAGGAGCCAGGCGGCGCCGGTGGCGGGCCGGCGACGCCGGGTCGGCGAACCGGGACGCGTCATGGTGTCCTCCGTGAGGGTCATGGCGTGAAGCTCGGCGTGCCCCTCACGTGCACGTCGAACCAGGCGAGCCACCGCGCCCACTGGTCGAGGTCGCTCTCGTAGGTGGCCACGCTGTGGTCCTCGTACGGATAGAGGTAGAGCGCCGCCTCCTTCCCGAGGCCCTGCAGGGCCGCGAACAGGCGCGTGGAGCTCAGCACGGCCGTGCCGGTGTTCTGGTCCTCGAGGTTGTGGTAGAGCAGCAGCGCCCCCGCGAGCTTGTCGGCGCGATAGAACGGCGACATGTCGAGGTAGGTGTCCTGCGCCTCGAAGAAGCTGCGCCGCTCGCTCTGGAACCCGAAGGGCGTGAGCGAGCGATTGTACATCCCGTCCCCGGCGATGCCGGCCTTGAAGTACGGCACGAGCGTCATGGCGTTCACCGTGCTGAACGCGCCGTAGCTGTGGCCGCCGATGCCGATGCGGTCGCGGCGCACGAAACCCGAGTCGACCACCGCGTCGACGATCGCGTCGAGGCTCTCCTTGAGGTCCTGCGTGTAGTTGTCGTTCATCCGGCCCGAATCGCCGAGGATCGGCACGTCGGGCTCGATGAACACGTAGCCGCCGGCCACCCAGAGCTCGGTGGCCGTCGCCGGCCGCGCCGCCGGCACGGCCGGGAACTGGTTGATGTTCGTGCCCCACTTGGAGCGCTGGTACGCCTGTTCGGTCGCGTACTCGCGCGGATAGAACCAGATCACGCCCGGCGTCGCGCTCTCCCGCGTCCAGCTCCTCGGCATCACCACGTCGGCCCAGAGCTGGAGCCCGTCCCGCGGCCGCGTCACGCGGATCCGCTTCCGGAGCGCGCCGGTGACCTCGGGGGCGACGTCGACCGCCTGCGTGAGGCGGCGGAGCTCGCCGTCCGCCGTGCGCAGCCAGGCGTCCTCGATGGTCGCCGCCGACTGGCGCGTGAGGATGAGCTCGCGCTGGTCGTCGTCGAGCGCCGCGACGATCCGGTCGTAGCTCGTGGCCGGGCTGTCGAAGATCCGCGTGCGCGTCGCGGTCTCGATGGCGATGCGGTCGGACCACGGGCGCGGCGCGCGGCGGTGCCACTCCGCGCCGTAGCTCCGCTCCCCGCGCACGAACACGTGCTGCCGGTCCGACGAGAGCACCACGAAGACCTCGCCGTTCGGGCCGCGGGTCGTGACGAGCGCGCCGCCGGTGCCGAGCGTGTCGGGCGCCGCGGTGCCGCCACCGAACCCACCACCGAACCCGCCGCCGGGGCCGCCGCCGGGGAGCGTCACGCCACGGCCCAACGGGTGCTTCCGCGTCGGGTCGGCGACGCGCACGGCGGCGACCTGGCCGCTGTCGTTCACGAACATCGTCGACCCGTCGGCGCTCCAGGCGACGTTCGTGAGCTGCGCACCGCCCTCGAAGAGGACCTTGGTGTCGGCCGGCCCGAAGGGCGGCAGCCACTGCATGTACCGGACGCCCGTGACCGTCGGCCGCGCGCGGCCGCGCGGGGCGCCCGGTGGTCCGCCGGCCGCGGCGCCCGAGGTGGGGCCCAGGCTCGCGGCCGGTCCACCGCCACCAGCGCCGCCAGGGCCG
>CAZPJF010000093.1:0-10778 GCA_964586095.1 uncultured Gemmatimonas sp.
CAGGGAGCGTCCGACGCATGGATGACGGAGTGGTGGCGGCCGCGTGGGGGGCGGGTGAGCCGCGCATGGCGACACCGCCTGCTCGGCCCGCGGTTCGCCCCCCCCCCCCGCGCCACAGCTGAGGCGCGCGGGAACACGCGGGGGGCGGCGGTCGCGGCGCTCTCCGCGGCGCGGTACAGGCCAGACGACCTCATCCACGTGGAGATCATCATCGGGGACCAGGCGATCGCCGACTGCCTGCGAGGGTGACGCAGCGGTCTATCGACTTCTCGGCGGCGCCAGCGTGGGTCACGCCAGGATGACCAGCTCGTGAATGGGCCTCTCTCGAGCCGCCGTCCTACCTCGCCCGCGACGGCAGCCCATGATCCAACCGCGCCGCCCGCCGCGCCGGGATCCACGTCGCGCTCCCCGCCAACCTCACGGTGGAGGTCAACGTCCGTCGCGCGCCGCGTCAGGTGTCCGTCGCGCGCGGCGCGAACCCCTTCACGAGCAGCCAGGCGGTCGCGGCGAGCTGCAGCACGGCGATGGGCATCAGGAAGCGGAAGTCCACCGCGCCGCGGAAGAACGCCTGCGCGATGCCGGTCATCTGGGACACGGCAGCGAGCGCGGCCAGTGCGGCGAGCGCGCGGGGCACGAGGTGGGCCCGGTACAGGATGACGTGGAAGAGGAGGATGGTCCCCGCGGCGACGAAGATGCTGCTGAAGTGCGCGCCATTGCGCACGGCGGCGGCGATGAGGCGGGGACCGCCGGCGAGGGATTCCGGTGACGCAGCGGCAGGGGCGGTGGCCGACGCCGCAACGCTCAGCCGCTGCATCACGAAGAGCCCGACGTTCTCGACCGCGCTGAGCGCGACGGCGACCGTCGCGGCGAGGAGATGGGCGAACGCGAGTCGCGGCGCGTGGCGGCTGAACACCGGCCACGCGACGATGGCGATGCAGGGCAGCACCGCGGAGAGCGCGAGGTTGAGGAGCATCGCGGTCGGCAGGCGCCACGGCTCGGCGGCGGCGTTCTGCAGGAAGCCGGGCGATGCGAACACCGGGCGGAGGATCAGCGCGTTCAGCACGTACGCGCCCGTCAGCTGAACGAGCCAGAGCAGGCCGACGATGCGGCCCACGCGGTGTGGAGCGGTCACGGCGCGCCTACTCCGCGCGCAGCGTGAGTCCGGGGTCCACCCCCGCCGCCCGCCGCGCCGGGATCCACGTCGCGATCCCCGCCACGGCCAGCAGCAGCCCCGCGATCACGACGCCCGTCACCAGCGGCAGCGTCTCCGACATCCGCATCTCCCCCTGCGCGATCAGCACCTGCAGCGCCGCGAGCGTGACCGGCAACCCGATCGCCAGCCCGAGCACCGCCGACCGCATGCCCGACGCGAGGAACATCCGCGCGACGCGCATCGGCTCGGCCCCGACCGCGATCCGGATCCCGATCTCGCGCGTCCGCTGCCGCACCGAGAGCGCCACCACGCCGTAGAGCCCGAGCGAGGCGAGGGCGAGCGCGATCAACGCGCCGAGTGCGGCCAGGAGCGAGACGCGCATCGAGATCTTGAAGTCCTGCTCATCCACCTGCTGCAGGGTCAGGATCGAACTCATCGGCAGTTCCGGCGCCTCGGCGATCGCGAACCGCTGCAGCTCGGGGAGATGGCCCGCGGCCGGTCCACGGGTGCGGATCAGCAGCCGGTCCTTCTGCCACGCCTTCCCGTGCGCCGTGTAGATCCGGTACGGGATGCCCGAGCGCGACGCGGTTCCCGCCCACTGCATCCCCGGTACCGTCACGCGGGAGTCGTACACGCCGACCACGCGCATGGCGATCGAGTCCTGGCCACTGCCGCCGAGCGAGGGCGAGGAGAGGATCCGGCCGACCGGGTTCTGCGCACCATACAGCGCCTGCGCGAGGTCCACGCCGATGACCACCGGACGGTCGGTCGAGGCGGTGTCGGCGAGCATCACGTCGCGCCCGAGCACGATCGGCACGTCGAGCACGCCGAACCACCCCGGGGCGGCGCCCTCGAGGTGCAGCATCGTCGGGACCGTGTCCCCGGCGGCGACGCGCCGCTCGCGATCCTGGACGTGGACGCCGCGCACCTCGATCGACTTCGGCGCCGGCACGACCGCGAGGACCTCCGGCCGCGCCGCGATCCGCGGGATCAGGCCTTCCACGAGCTGCGGACCGAGCGCCGCCTGCCTGGGGTCGAGGTTGGGCCGGAACGTCACGCCGATCACCTCGCGGCTCGTCCCGGGCGCGATCGGCTCGTAGTCGGCCGCGACCATCTGCAGCAGGATGAACAGCATCACGAGCAGCGGCTGCGAGAGCGCGATCTGCGACACGACCAGCGTGCGCTGCAGGCGCGACTTCCGCGTGGCACCCTGGCCCGAGTCGCGGATGGCGCCTGCGACCCCGCGCGTGGCGTGGAGCGCGGGCGACAGGCCGAAGACGATCCCCGTGGCCACCGCCAGCGCGACGACGAACGCGAACGTCCCGAGGTCGGGCTCGAGGGTCATGCTGTTGGGATCCGCGGCCGTGATCGCCGACAGCGACCACAAGGCGGCGACCGCCCCACCCGTCGCCCCGGCGATGGAGATGAGCGTCGATTCGGTGACGAGCTGGCGAATGATCCGCAGGCGCGAGGCACCGAGCGCGAGGCGCACGGCGATCTCCTGCCGGCGGGCGACCGCCGCGGCGACCATCAGCGAGCTGACGTTCATCCAGCCCACGAGGAGGATCAGCACCCCGACGGCCGCGACCAGCGTGAACACCAGGACGATCTCGGTGCCGGCGCCCCAGGGCGGCACGGCCCCCAGGTGCCGTACCTCCGCCATCCGCGTCATGCCGACGCGGTCGGCCGAGTCGGGGAGGGTGGCGATCGCGACCTGCTGGGCGACGGCGGTGGCCTGCGCGAAGCTCGCCCCCGGGGCGAGCCGCGCGAAGACGCTGAGGACGCGCTCGTCGTCCACCCAGCGGACCGGCGACCCGATGAGGTCGCTGCGCGCGCTCAGCGGCAGGAAGAGCACCGGCTCCACGTCGTCGTGCGTCGCCCCGCGGAAACGCCGCGGCGCGATGCCGACGATCTCGACCGGGATCCTGTTCACCATCAGCCGCCTTCCGAGCGCCTTCTCCCCCGACCCGAACAGCTGCTCCGCGTGGAACTCGGCCATCACGGCGCTGAGGTCGGCGGTCCCGTGGGTCTCGGGCCGCAGGGCGCGCCCGCGGACGAGGGGGACGCCGAGCGTCGTGAAGTAGTTCGGGGTGACGAAGGTGATGGGCGCGTGCTGCGCGCCGGCGCTGTCGGCGCCTGCGAGGATGGCGTACTCCTCGACCCACGCCGCGACGGAGGCGAAGGTCTCACGACGCTCGGCGAGCTGGCCGAGCTGTGTGCCGGTGAGGTCGATCAGGTCCCAGCGCGCGGTCGGCGTAGGCCGCTCCTGCATCCAGACGAGCGCGTGCGCCGGATCGTCGGGGACGCCCGCGGCCGGGCGCAGGAACCGGCCCTGGAAGACCGAGAAGACCAGGATGTTCGCGCCGGTGGCGAGCGAGAGGACCGCCGCGATGATCGCGCTGGTCGCCTTGTGGCGCGAGAGGTGGCGGAGGGCGAATCGGGCGTCGCTCGCGAGCGACTGGAGGAGTGCGGTGGCGCGCGCCGGCATGCCGGGACGACGTTCGCGCGGGGCCGCAGGTTTCAGGCGCGGCGGCCGGCGATCGGCGAGGCAGCCGCCGGCGGACTACACCGCGAACCCCCGCGTCCTCAGCACCGCGAGCACACTCGGCCGCGCGAACGTCTCTGGCGCCTCGTTCCAATTGTTGTACGTCTCGGGCCGCGTGGCACCGGCGTCGAGCAGCAGCTCCGCGATGCGGGGATAGTCCGTGTCGTTGGCGTTGCCGCTGAACTGGGAGCCGTGGCAGCACCACGCGAGGGGCGAGCTGCCATAGCGGGAGTCCCGCGTGTTCACGGAGGCCCCGGCGGCGATC
This sequence comes from uncultured Gemmatimonas sp., assembly GCA_964586095.1. Taxonomy (GTDB): domain Bacteria; phylum Gemmatimonadota; class Gemmatimonadetes; order Gemmatimonadales; family Gemmatimonadaceae; genus Pseudogemmatithrix. The sequence goes on from CAZPJF010000093.1 coordinate 3,964, forward strand.
AGCAGTCGCACCATCTCGGTGCGACCGAACCAGGCGGCCCAGTGCAACGGGGTGCCGCCCCACTCGCCTTCCTGCGTCATGGGCCAGCCGAGTCGGGTCATCAGCGCGACCATCTCCACGTCGTTCCGCGTCACGGCCAGCCCGAGGGCGTCGCGTTCGCCCGGGCCGAGGGACGCGAGGATGTGCGGGTGCGTCGCGACGAGGCGCTGGGCGTCGTCGGCGCGGCGGGTGGCGCAGGCGGCGAGCAGCTCGTCGACCGGGGTCAACGAGGTGTCGGCGCCGGACTCGGCGAGGGTGGCCACCGCCGCGGCGTGGCCGCCGCGCGCGGCGAGGCGATAGGCGGTGAGGCCGTCGTCGCGGGCCGCGTTCACCGGGGCGCCGGCCTCGACGAGCGCGCGGATGATCGCGCCCTCGTGGCCGACGGCGGCGGCACGGTGGAGCGGGGTCTCGCCGCGGTGCGACGCGTTGACGTGCGGGCCGCCGCTCGGGATGCGCGGGTCGGCGCCGTGTGCGAGGAGCCACCGCAGTCCCACGATCGCCTTCGGCGTGATGGGGTTGTCCAGCGTGTGCGCGGCGAGGAAGTGGAGGGGCGTGTTGCCGTGGGCCGCCGGGCCACGGCTCACGTCGGCGCCGAACGCGACGAGCAGCGCGAGGCAGTCCACGTGGCCGTGCTGCGCGGCGTGGTAGAGGGATTCGCCATCGGTGGGCCTGGCGCCGCGCTCGAGCAGCAGCCGCGCGAGCGCGACGTCGCCGTTCACGCACGGGAAGTAGAGCGCGGGGATCGCGTCGTTCACGTCGGGGAGCGGGGCGCTCGCGTTGGGGTCGGCGCCCGCGTCGAGCAGGGCGCGCACGGTCGCGAGGTGGGGCTCCGGGGGCACGCCGAGCGCGCGCTTCACGTCCGCGTACACGGCATAGATGAGCGGCACCAGGCCGTCGCCGGGGCTGGGCGCCACGGCGAGCGCGGGGGTCGCGGCGAGCATGGCGGCGACGGTGTCGGCGTCTCCGACCGAGGCGGCCGTGTGGATGCTGTGGCGCGCGACCGCGGGCGTCCGTTCCAGCACCCGCAGCGCGCCGCGTTCGTCGCCCTCGCGCACGGCCTTGAGGAAACGAGCGGCCTCGGCGTGCACCGGCGCGAGCGTCTCGAGGAAGGCCTTGAGCGTGGCCCAGCTCTCGTGGCCCATCCTGCGGGCGATGGCGTGCTGGACGTCGGCGAGCCGGAGCGACTCGGCGACCTGCGCGTCGCTCAGGGCGCCGAGGCGCGGCAGGAGCTCGCGGAGCTTGCCGATGACGACGGTGTCGTGGGCGCGGGCCTGCTTGAGGAGGAGCTTCGCCTGCTGGCGGAGCTGGGCGAAGGCGTGCGCATCGCCGCCGTCGGGGCGCGGGGTGTCGGTCATGCCACGATCTCCGTGATGCCCCTGTCCGCACAGGAGGGCTGGAGTTCGTAGGCGCGCTCAAACTCCGGGCTTCAGCAGGTGGGTGACCCTTTCCGCGGACCGGGGGCGCCCTGTGCGCCGTGCCAGAACGCTCGGCGCCGCGTCGCGGAAGCGCAAGTCGGGAACGGACGGGTCGAAGAGCCGCCGACGTGTGATGACGGCCCCGTCAAGGCCGCCGCCGCGAGTCCACGAACGCGTTGGCCTGCATGATCAGCGCCGGGACCACGTTGAAGTGCGAGTTCCGGTGCATCCCGCCCTCCTGATTGGTGTTCATCGACACGATCACGCCGGAGCCCGGATCGTACAGGTACATCGCGGACGAGTTGGTGGTCGCACCGCTGTTCCCATACATCGTCCGCCCGAAGTACGTGTGGCGCCGGATGCCGACGCCGCCGCCGTTCTGGCCGGGGATCCGGCCGTCGTCCGGCACGATCGTCAGGAGCTGCGCGCGCCCGGCGGCACTGAGCAGGTCGCCCTCGAACATCCGGCGTGCGAACAGGACGAGCTCGCGGGCACTCATGAACGTCTCGAGTCGGGAGGTGAACAGCGATGGGCCGAAGAGCGCCTGGCTGTAGTTGACCGGGAGCCCGTCGTCGCCCCGTGACCAATGCGTGCCGATCCGCGGCGGGGGCGCCGTCTGGCCCGGGCTCCAGACCTCGCCCTGCCCGGCTGAGAAGAGCTCCTCGCGGAGGAAGTCCCCGTGCGACCGTCCGGTCGCTCGCGCGCCGATCGTCGCGAGCAGGAGCCGATCGGTGTTGCTCGCGCGCCAGGCGCTGCCCGGCGCGAAGTCGGTCGGGCCCACGAAGGCGATCAGCTCGTCTGCCGTCCACGAGCGGTGGAGGTCGGCGAGGACGGCCGGCGCATAGGCGGGCGACGCACCGTACTCGGGCAGGCCGCTCTGGTTCCACAGCAGGAACGACAGGGCGAGGCCGGACGGCAGGTTGGGCACGCCCGGGAACCAGCGGCCCAGGGTGTCGGTCATCGTGAGGACGCCGCGATCGACGAGTCGCAATGCCGCGACGGCGGCGAGCATCTTGGAGATGCTGCCGGTGCCCAGCAGCGTCCCGCTGGCCATCGGCGTGCCGGGCGCGTCGTCGCCGAAGACGGTGGTCCAGACCGGTTCGCCGGGGATGGAGACCGCCAACTGCGCGCCGATCACGCCGTTGGTGCGCGCGCTGTCGGCGAAGGCCTGTGCGATCCGCGCGACGGTGGAGTCGAACGTCGGCGGGGAGGAGGTGGGCGCGGTCGCCTGCGCGCATCCGAGGGCGAGGCCGAGGATGGCAGGCGCGAGGAGTCGGGACGAAGGCACGGGCACGTCGCGTTGGAGTGGTCTCCCTGAGCGTACGCGGCGCGCCGTCGTTCGTCATGCGCGCGGTCGCCGCTCATACGCCCCTCACACCCGGTCCGTCAGCGCCGTCGCGGTCAAGCAGGCGAGCGTTTCGTCGGTCGCCGGGTCGAGCCGCTGGCCGGCGAACGACTGCGGCACGTCGAAGCCCACGGTGCTCGGCATCGGCGGGCCCCGGAATCGTCGGGTGCGCGGGTCGACGTGGATCTCCTCGACACGGAGGTCGACATCGAGACGGATCCACAGGACGGCATCGCCCGCCAGGGACCATCGTGCGTGGGCGGCTTGCCGGGCGCGTCCCCGCAGACGACAGCGCCGGCCTCCTCGGCTCAGTGGTGATCCATCCGGTCGAGCCGTGCTGTGGCCGTCTGCGCCAAGAGCCGGAACGGCGCCCGCGCGCGCCTCAGTGCGGTGCGGCGGGATGCGAGGTATGGCCGGACGCCAGGCGCCACCCCCGGCCGGATCGGGCTGAGGGTGCGCAGGCGAGGCGAAAGAAGTGATTCATGGCGTTCGCGCCGACACGAACCCACGCTGCAGCGCCTCGCGGTAATCGTCACGACGCCATCAGCGCGGCGCGCGGCGCCGTCGCCGGCGACAACGGCAAGCACATGCTCCCCGGGCCGGAGATGGACCTCCAGTGGCGCCGCTCGAGTCAATGTGATCCGCCGACCGTCGACACCGTCGATCCAACCGTGCAGGCTGCCATATCCGCTGGGTCCGTAGCTCACGATGAACACCGTCGCGTACTCGAAGCTGGCGCGCGCGGGCCCTGCATAGGCCTGATAGGGATGCATGAACGGCCGCTGGTGCGCGGAGGCGCTCATCAAGAGTGCCAGAGCTGCGGCAACGACCCATGAGCTACTGCGCGGCATACGCACTCCGGTGTTGGCGATGCTCGGCAGCTACGTGCATTCGCACTTGGTGCACGCCCTTCGCAGCATGAGGGCGATCGATCCGTTGCTCGATCTCGCCGCAACCGCTACCGCACCGGCGCTCGTCGGCAGCAAGCGCGGCAGCGAACTCTTCTGCCGGGCGGGCGGCGGCGCGGGGACGCACCTGGTGGCGGCGCAGCTCGCGCTCTCGAGCCGCGCCACGGTGACCGGGCGGACGAACCATTTCCCGGTGGGCGGGTACGCGACGGGGACGCCGCACAGCAACTACGACGTGTCGCCGGATGGCCGGACTTTCGCCTTCGTGGGCTTCAACCAGGCGGCGCGGGTGATGATCATCCAGAACCTGCCGGCACTCGTCGAGGCGCTGCGCGCGCGGGATACCCGGTCGCGCTGAGCGCGCGACCGCCGTCGCCACCCTCTCGCTGCAGGGAGTCCCACGATGTCGGTGCACAGCGCCTGCGATCACCGCCGCCGGGTCGGCGTCCTCCTCCTGCTCCTCCTCGGCGGCACGACCTGCGCGGACCCCGCCCCGGCAGCGCCGGACCGTGCAGCGGCACCGCGCGCCTTCCTCGAGCAGATCGTCGACCTCATGGAGGAGCGCTCCTACCGGCGATACGAGATCGACTGGACCATGCTCCGCGACTCGGTCCTCTCGGTGGGAGCCGGCGCGCAAGCGCTCGACCAGACGATGCGGGCCGTGGCGGTGGCCCTCACGCTGCTCGCCGACAACCACAGCTGGTTCCGGCGTCCCAACGGCATGGGGGTGAGCTATCCGCGGAGCATCAGCTGCACCGCGGCCGCAGCACCGAATCCCGTGCGACCGCCCGACATCGGGTACCTCCGGGTGATCGCGTACGGTGGCACCAGCACGGAGTCGGGCGTCTACACCGGCAACCTGCAGGATGCGATGCGCATCCAGGATTCCGATTCGCTCGTCGGCTGGATCATCGACCTGCGCGGGAACACCGGCGGCAACATGTGGCCCATGCTCGCGGCCCTCTGGCCGTTCCTGCAGGGGGTGACCGGGCACTTCGTCACGGCTGACTCGGTCTGGAGCACGTGGTCGGTCGACGGCCCCCGCTCCTACCTTGGCGCGACGTCGATGGCCGAGGCGCGAGCTCCGTACGAGCCGATCGCGGCGGACCGACGGATCGCGGTCCTCCTGGACGGTCGCGTCGCGAGTTCCGGGGAGGCGACCGCGATCGCGTTCCGCGGGCGCGCCAACACCCGCTCGTTCGGCACCCCCAGCTGCGGCCTGTCGACGGGGATCGGCGCGATCCCGGTGGGGGACGGCTACCTCCTGGGGCTGGCGCAGGTGAAGATGGCCGACCGGGACTCGGTGATCTACGGCGGCGTGGTGATGCCGGACGAGGTGATCGAGGGCGCGGATGCGCAGGCGGCGCGCGCCATCGCCTGGCTTCGCACCGGACAGTGAGCGGCGGGGGCGTCGCCATCGCTGGTCGGGGGCGCGCTCGCAACGCGGTATTGGGCATGACCTCCCGACCTCGCCTCCTGGTCCTGCTCGCGACGACGGTCGTGACGGGCTCCCTCGCCGCGCCTCACGAAGCTGCGCACCGCCATCCCCGCCATCGGCTCGCTCGTGCGCAGCTTCGTCGCGCAACGCCGCGTCCCCGGCTTCGCCTGCGGCATCATCGTCGACGGCCAGCCGGTGCATGTCGTGGCCGAGCGGATCCGCGACACCCGGACGCAGGCCCGCGTCGACACCGCGACCGTCTTCCGCATCGCGTCGATGAGCAAGGGTAGAATCAGGTAATCAACGCAACACTTGCTGAATCACCTCGGCGGGCGTCTTCCAGCCGAGGGTCTCACGGGGCTGGCCGTTGAGCCGGTCGGCAACGGCGTCGAGCTGCCGTTGCGTGAAGGTGGAGAGGTCCGCGCTTCGGGGGAGGTACTGCCGGAGCAGGCCGTTGGCGTTCTCGTTCGAGCCGCGCTGCCAGGGGCTCTGCGGATCGCAGAAGTAGACCTGCACGCCGGTGGCGACGGAGAAGAAGCGATGGTGCGCGAGTTCGGTGCCGCGGTCCCATGTGAGCGACCGCTTGAGATGCGTGGGCAAGCGCTTGATCTGCCGAATGAGCGCGGGGATCACGGCGGTCGTCTCCTTGCTCGGCACCTTCACGAGGATCACCTAGCGCGTGGTGCGCTCGACGAGTGTCGCGATGTGGCTGTGGCCGCGCCCCGCGATGAGGTCGCCTTCCCAGTGGCCCGGCACCGCACGATCGGCGACCTCGGGCGGGCGCTGCGAGATCGGGATCGCGTCGACGATCTGCCCGCGACCCTGCCCCTTCCGCGTCGCCGTGCGCGCCACGCGCACGCGCCGCCGGCGGCGGAGCTCCTGCGTGAGCTCCCGCTTGAGGACATTGCGCGACTGGATGTAGAGCGAACGGTAGATCGTCTCGTGCGACACGTGATACTCGGGCTGATGCGGATGGTCCTCGCGAAGCCGCGCGCGAATCTGGCGCGGGGACCACTGCTTGCCTAGCAAGTGCGCGACGCGACGGCGGAGTGGCCGGTGGGTCGCGAGCTGGCAGACTTTCGGCCGGCGCGCCGTCGCCCACGCGGCGACGTCGGCGCGCAGCGGATCATAGCCGACGCGCCCGCCGTGCGCCGCCACCTCGCGACTGATCGTCGACGGGGCGCAGCCGACCCACCGCGCGATCTGGCGGAACGACTCGTCCCGCGCGAGACCCCGCGCAATCAGCTCGCGGTCCTCGAGCGAGAGACGGTACGGCGAGCGCGTGCGGAGCCCCGGGGCGATGCCGCCCGCCGTGCGGATGACGTCGTGCACCGAGCCCGGCCGCTTGCCGAGTCGGCGCGCGATCGTGCGACGGGACACGCCCTCGCGGTGCCACTTCCACAAGAGCGCGCGCTGCTCCCACGTGTAGCCGCGCGGCGTGGTGGTTCTCGGGTCCATGCACACCTCCAAGTCCTGCAAGATGGGAGGTGTTGCGATGACCATCTGACTCCGGTCCGAATAACGTCTGCCTCCGCTGCAGACACTCCACAAGATGCGCCCGCGCAGCGGGCGCTACAATAGCGTGGCTGACAGCAGCAAGCTTCGTTATGCGGTGCCCTGGCTACGGTCCACGTGGTACTGGCGCCGATGAGTGCCCCGCGACGATGCGC
>CAZPJF010000094.1:0-10773 GCA_964586095.1 uncultured Gemmatimonas sp.
CTCGGGGAAGACGATGACGATGGCGAACGTCATCGCGGCGCACGGGAAGCCCGCGCTGGTGCTCTCGCACAACAAGACGCTCGCCGCCCAGCTCTACGGCGAGCTCAAGGGCTTCTTCCCGTCGAACGCGGTCGAGTACTTCATCTCGTACTACGACTACTACCAGCCCGAGGCGTACGTGCCGGCGTCGGACACGTACATCGAGAAGGACGCGTCGATCAACGAGGACATCGACCGGCTCCGGCTGCGCGCGACCTCGTCCCTCATGGAACGGGACGACGTCATCATCGTCGCGACCGTCTCGGCGATCTACGGCCTCGGCGACCCCGAGACCTACCGCGCCTCGATGGTCACGCTCCAGGTCGGCCAGCGCATCGCGCGCGACGACATCCTCAAGGCGCTGGTGCGGATCCAGTACGGCCGCAACGACGTCGCGTTCGAGCGCGGCACGTTCCGGGTGCGCGGCGACACGGTGGAGGTGTTCCCGGCCTACGAGGAGCAGGCGGTGCGCGTCGAGATGTTCGGCGACGAGATCGAGCGCATCACCAAGATCGACCCGCTCACCGGGAAGGCGATCGCGCCGCTCCCCCGGACCGCGGTCTACCCGGCCAAGCACTTCGTCACCACGCGCCCGACCCTCGAGCGCGCGGTGAAGGAGATCCGCGCCGAGCTCGCCGAGCGGCTCGCCGCGCTCAAGGCGGCCAACAAGCTCCTCGAGGCCCAGCGGCTCGAGAGCCGGACGAACTTCGACATCGAGATGATGCTCGAGATCGGGACCTGCCCGGGCATCGAGAACTACTCGCGCATCCTCGCCGGGCGGAAGGCCGGGGACCGCCCCGCCTGCCTCTTCGACTACTTCCCCGACGACTTCCTCGTGGTCGTGGACGAGTCGCACGTCACGCTGCCGCAGATCGGCGGCATGTTCAACGGCGACCGCGCGCGCAAGACGACGCTCGTCGAGTACGGCTTCCGCCTCCCCAGCGCGCTCGACAACCGGCCGCTGATGTTCGACGAGTTCCTCGCGCTCACGCCGCGCGCGGTCAACGTCTCGGCGACCCCCGGCGAGCTCGAGCTCAAGCTCTCCGAGGGCGTGGTCGTGGAGCAGGTGATCCGCCCCACCGGCCTCCGCGACCCCGTGATCGAGATCCGGCCGGTGAAGGGCCAGGTCGACGACCTGCTGCACGAGATCCGGCTGCGCGAGCGCCGCGGCGAGCGCGTCCTCGTCACCACGCTCACCAAGCGGATGGCCGAGGACCTGACCGACTACCTCTCGCAGGTCGGCGTGCGCGTGCGCTACATGCACGCGGACATCGACGCCATTGAGCGGATGGAGATCGTCCGCGGGCTCCGGCTCGGCGAGTTCGACGTGCTGGTGGGCATCAACCTGCTGCGCGAGGGCCTCGACCTCCCCGAGGTCTCGCTGGTCGCCATCCTCGACGCGGACCAGGAGGGGTTCCTCCGGTCGGACCGCTCGCTCATCCAGACGGTCGGGCGCGCGGCCCGGCACGTCGACGGGCGCGCGATCTTCTACGCCGACAGGGTGACGGGCTCCATGCAGCGGTGCCTCGACGAGACGGCGCGGCGCCGCGCCGTGCAGGAGGCGTTCAACCGCGAGCACGGCATCGTGCCGGCGGGCGTGGTGAAGAGCCACGACCAGGTGCGCGTGATCACGCGCGTGGCCGACGCCCGCGAGGGCACGGAGGCCCGCGACGCCGAGCGCGCGCGCGGCAAGAAGCAGCGGAAGGTCGCCGAGGCGCAGAAGGCGTGGGGCACCGACGACCTCCCCGCGCTCGTGCTGCGCCTGGAGGAGGAGATGCGCACCGCCGCGAAGAACCTCGACTTCGAGACCGCGGCGCGGCTGCGCGACGAGCTCTTCGACCTGAAGGTGGCCATGGGCGACAGCGCCGGCCGGCCCGCCCGTGCCCGCCGCTGAGCTCACCGAGCCGGACCTCGCGCTCTGGGGCGAGCGCTTCGGGCGCGCGCTGGCGCTCCCGGCCTTCGTGACCCTCTCCGGCGAGCTCGGGGCGGGCAAGACGACGCTCATCCGCGCGATCGCGCGCGCGCAGGGCGCGCTCGAGCCCGTCACGAGCCAGTCGTACGGCCTCGTCCGGGAGTACACCTCGCCCCGCGGCCCCGTGACGCACATCGACCTCTACCGGCTCGAGGGGCCGCACGAGCTGCCCCCCCTCGGCTGGGACGACATCCTCCGGTCGCCGGGGCTCGTCCTCGTGGAGTGGCCGGAGCGCGCGGCCGGCGCGCTCCCGCCGCATGCCACGGCGCTCACGCTGGAGCACGTGGCCGGGCGGCCCGACGTGCGGCGCCTCACATGGTGAACGCCGGCCTCACGCTGGCGCTCGACGCCGCCGCGTCCGTCGGCACGATCGCGGTGCTGCGCGACGGCGCGGTCGTCGCCGAGCGGCGCGTCGAGATGCGCAGCGCCGAGGAGGAGCGATTCTTCCCCGCGGTGCTCGGCACCCTCGCGGAGGCGGGGGGCGACGTCGGCGCGCTCGCGCGCGTGGTCTGCGGCGCCGGGCCGGGGAGCTTCACCGCGCTGCGCGTGGTGGGCGCGATCGCGAAGGGGCTCTGCGAGGGCGGGGGCCTGCCGCTCCTCGCGGTCCCCTCGCTGGCGCTCATCGTCGCGGCGGACGCGCGGACGCGCGGGGGCGGGCGATGGCTCGCGACCCTCGACGCGATGCGCGGCGACCGCTACCTCGCGCTCGTGGCCGTGGCCGGGGACGGGACGGTGCGCGCCGTCGAGTCGCTGGGGCTGGCGCCGTCCGCCGGCATCGCGGCGCGCGCCGCCGCGCTCGGGGCCGAGCCCATCGGCCCGGACGAGGCCCTGCGCGCGGAACCGCATGCCCGCGGCGTCGCGCGCTGCGCGGCGCTGATCGACGCGGCGGGGCCGGTGGACCTCGCCGCCTGGGAGCCCGTGTACGGCCGCCTCGCCGAGGCGCAGGTCAAGTGGGAGGCGGCGCATGGCCGGGCGCTCGTCGCGGGGCGCGTGGACGCGTGACCTCCCAGGTCGTGGTCCGCCCGGCCACGGTGGCGGACCTCGTCCGGATCCGCGAGATCGAGGTGGCCTCGTTCAGCGACCCGTGGACGCTCGCCGCCTTCCGGTCCATGCTCGCGCAGCCGCAGGTCCTCGCGCGGGTGGCGGACGAGGCGGGCCGCGTGATCGGCTACAGCGTCGCGTGGGTGGTGGCCGACGAGGCGGAGCTCGCGAACCTCGCCGTGGACCCGGCGCGGCGCGGGGAGGGGATCGGCGCGCGGCTGCTCGACGCACTCCTCGCCGAGCTGGCGGCCCGCGGCGGCGCCACCGTGTACCTGGAGGTGCGGGACTCGAACGAGGCCGCCCAGGCGCTCTACCGCTCGCGCGGCTTCCTCGCCGCCGGGCGCCGGCGCGGCTACTACCGCCGCCCGACCGAGGACGCCGTGGTCATGCGCCGCGAGCGCGCGCCCGCCGCCGGCGGCGATTAGCTTTCCACCGGAACGCCGCGATACGACTGCGACCGGCTGGCCCCCGTATGGTGTGCGCGCGGACTGACCCATTCCAGGAGGCATTGTGAGCCGCAGCTTGAACAAGGTGACGCTCATCGGCAATCTCGGCGCCGATCCCGAGATCCGGACCGCGTCGAACGGTGGCAAGGTCGCGAACTTCTCCCTCGCCACGACGCGCCAGTGGAACTCGGCCTCGGGCGAGAAGCAGGAGAAGACCGAGTGGCACAAGTGCGTCGCGTGGAACGCGGGCGCGCGCGGCACCGGCCTCGCCGACATCATCGAGAAGTACGTGAAGAAGGGCGACAAGCTCTTCGTCGAGGGGCGCATCGAGTACCGCGACTACAAGGACAAGGAAGGGCAGACGCGCTACGTGACCGAGATCAACGTGCGCGAGATCCTGCTGCTCGGCGGCGGGCGCGGCGGCGAGGGCGGGTTCGAGGGCGGCGCGCGCCCCGCGCGCGCGGCGGCGGGCTCCAAGGCCGCGGCGGGGACCGACGGCTTCGAGGAGTTCCCGGCGGCCATGGACGGGGACGACGCCCTGCCGTTCTAGGCGCCGCGCCGACGGCGGCGGGCCGGATGCCAGAGGGGGGCGCACCGCGGTGCGCCCCCCTTCGTGCTGCGCCGGCGCGCCGCGGCGGCGCGCGGCCCCAGGGCACCCGCCGTCGGTGCGCGACCTCGATGCGTGGCCTCGATGCGCGGCCTCAGTGCGAGGTCCAGAGCGCGACCACGCCGCAGCTGTTCCGCGTCCCCTGGAGCTCGACGGGGGTGTTCGAGAGCCCGCGGTAGTACTCGACGGCGACGACCTCGTTCGGGAGCAGGCTGTTGATGTTGAACGGCGTCTGCCAGCGGTCGCCGTCGTAGACCCAGCTCCCGTCGAGCATGACGGCCGTGAAGCAGGTCCCCTGGCTGCGGCCCGAGGCGCGGGAGCCGACGAGATAGACGCCGCCGCCGTTCCCGGTGATCATCGAGATGCCGCGCAGCGTCAGCAGGGCGTTGGAGAGCCGTCCGCGGCTCAGCCGGTCGATGTCGTCGGCGGTGAGGTACTCGCCGGTGCCGGTCGCGCGCCGGCGCTCGAACTCCGCGACGGCGTACGTGCGCCCCCGCCGGCTCGCGACGACCTCCACCGCGTCGAGCCGCTCCGACGACGGGGAGAGGTCGACCTCGATCTCCACGGTGTCGGCGCTGGAGAACTCGAGCGCGGTCCGCAGGGGGGCGTAGCCGAGGCGGTCGACGCGGATGCCGCGGCGGCCGGCGGGGATGCCGGTGAGCCGGAACCGGCCGAGGGAGTCGGTGGTGGTGGAGGCGCCGAGGGAGGGGATCTCGACCTTCGCGCCCGGGATCGGCTGCCGCGTGGAGTCGACGATCACGCGGCCGGTGAGCACCGCGCCGGCCGGCCGCTGTGCCCGACCCGGTGAGGCGGCGCCAAGGCCGGCGGCCAGCAGCAGGGCGAGGAGGAGGCGTCGACGGGCCATCGGGGACCTCCGAGAGGGTCCTAGGGTCGCACAATGATGGCGCACCGCAGGCGACGGCGGTATGCTGGGGCCGGACGTTTCCCCCGCCGCGGGTCGGTCGTCACTGACCGAGACCCCGGAGGCGCCCATCCGTTCCGGGGCGTCCCTGCGTCCGTCGTCCTCCTTCGCCACCGTCCCCATGTCCCGCTCCCGAATCGTCTCGACGATCGCCCTGGCCGGCCTCGCGCTGACGCCCGTGTCCGCGCTGGCGCAGGGCACCCAGCAGACCCATACGGTCAAGAAGGGCGACACCCTCTGGGACCTCGCCCAGCAGTACCTGGGCGACCCGTTCAAGTGGCCGGAGATCTACCGGCGCAACACCGCGACGGTGAAGGACCCGCACTGGATCTACCCGGATCAGGTGCTCATCATCACGGGTGACGTGGTCGCGACCGCCGGCACCCCGGCCGACACCGCGATGGCCGCGCCCGCCGCGCCGGTCGGCGGCGTGCCTGCGGCCCCGGGGGCGCTCCCGGCCGAGCCCGCGGCGCCGGCGGCGGAACCGCAGGGTGAACCGCCGGCGATGACGATCTTCAACCCCGACCGCTACAAGGTCGTGCGCGGCGAGCGCCAGTCGCTCGTGCTGCGTGCCAAGCCCTCCACGGTCCGCGCGGGCGACATCGCCAGCACCCCGTTCCTGTGGGACGCGGCGGGCGTCAGCGGCGCCGGGCGGGTCGGCGCCACGGTCGGCGCGAAGGCGATGTCGTCGACGCGCTATCCGCGCCCGGTCCAGCTGCTCGAGCGCGTCGTCGTGCGGCTGCCGTCGAACGCGTCGGGGACCGTGAACGAGCGCTTCGTCTCGTTCCGGTACGGCCCGGCGCTCGCGGGCGAGGGGCGCGTCGTGATCCCCACGGGCGAGCTGCGCCTCGTGACGGCGCCGCAGAACGGGCAGGCCGAGGCGGTGCTGATCAAGAAGTACGAGGACGTCTACGAGGGGCAGGAGCTCATCCCGGCCGACGAGCCCTCGGTGCCGGCGACGCCGCCGGCGCGGGTCGAGTTCGGCCCGCGGACGACGGTGCTCTGGCTGCACGCGGAACCGGTGGTCCCGTCGATGGGCCAGCAGCTCATCCTCGCGGCGGGGGCGAGCGACGGCCTGGTGGCGGGCGACCAGGTGACGCTGCAGCTCGAGATGGGCACCGACGCGCAGGGCGTGCCGCTGCCGCCGGTCGAGGTGGCCGTGGTCCAGGTCACGAAGGTGACGACCTGGGGGGCGAGCGCGATCCTGATCGCGCAGACCGAGGGCGAGGTCCGGCCCGGCATGGCGGGACGCGTCACCGCGAAGATGCCCTGACCGCGGACGGACGCGCGAGCGACGACTACGTCCGCGTGGCGCGGACGCCTACCTTTCCGAGATGACCACACGACGCGCGTTGATCACCGGTGGGGCCGGCTTCATCGGCTCCACCGTCGCCGATGCTTTGCTCGCCGACGGCTGGACCGTCACCGTCCTCGACAACCTCTCCAGCGGGAAGCGCGCGCAGGTGCCCGCCGCCGCCACGTTCGTGGAGGCCGACATCCGCTCGCCGGAGGCGGCCGCCTGCATCCGGGAGGGCGGCTTCGACCTCGTCTGCCACCTCGCGGCGCAGATCGACGTGCGGAAGAGCGTGGCCGACCCGCGCTACGACGTCGACGTGAACGTCGGCGGATCGCTCAACCTGATCGCGGCGGTGCACGCCAGCGGGCGGAAGACGCGGTTCCTCTTCGCCTCCACCGGCGGCGCGGTCTACGGCGACTTCGTCACGCCGCCCAACGTCGAGACGTACGCCAAGGATCCCGAGTCGCCGTACGGCATCGCGAAGTTCTCCACCGAGCTCTACCTCGCGTACTACGCCCGCGTGCACGGGCTCGACTACGTCGCGCTCCGCTTCGCCAACGTGTACGGCCCGCGCCAGGACCCGCATGGCGAGGCCGGCGTGGTCGCGATCTTCTGCCAGCGCATCATCGACGGGGTGCCCCTCACCGTGTTCGGCGACGGCGGCCAGACCCGCGACTACGTCTACGTCGGCGACGTCGCCCGCGCGCACGTGCTGGCGGCCGCACTCCCCACCATCCCCGCCGGCAAGGTCGATGACCGCGCCTTCAACCTCGGGACGGCGCAGGAGACCTCGGTGGTCGACCTCGCGCGGACGCTGATGGCCGCCGCGCGCAAGGAGGTGCCGCTCCACCACGCACCGCCCCGCGCCGGGGAACAGCGCCGGTCGGTCGTGAGTATCGAGAAGGCGAAGGCCGGCCTCGGCTGGACGCCGCAGGTCTCGCTCGCGGACGGGCTCCGCCGCACCTACGACTGGTTCGCCGCACGCTGATGTTCCTGCAAGTCTCCGCCGCCGTCCCCTCGGGGGTGCTGGAGCTGGTGATGAGCGCCACCCCGTTCTCCAAGGCGGTGCTCGTCGTCCTCGTGCTCCTCTCGCTCACCTCGTGGGCGGTGATGCTCTCCAAGTGGTTCACGTTCCGTCGCGCCGAGCGCACGGCCCGCGCGTTCATGGGCGAGTTCCACCGCGCCGCGCGGCTCGATGCCGCCGCCGCGCTCGCCAAGCGGTCGCAGCCGAGCCCGCATACGCGCGTGCTCCAGCGCGCGCTCCAGTTCCTGCAGGAGACCCGCACGGTGACCGACGCCGCGGGCGCGCCCGCGACGCTCTCCGCCTCGCAGGTCCAGGCGCTCCGCCTCGTGCTCGACAGCGAGACCAACACCGAGCGCGACGCGCTCGGCACCTACATCCCCTTCCTGGCGATGGTCGGCTCCGTGAGCCCGCTGCTCGGCCTCATGGGGACCGTGATCGGCGTCATCAGCGCGTTCCTCGGCGTGGCGCGCGGCGGGTCGGGGAACCTCGCGGCCGTCGCCCCCGGCGTCGCCGAGGCGCTGATCGCGACGGCGGTCGCGCTCGCGGTCGCGATCCCGGCCTACTTCGGCTACAACATCTTCGCCGCGCGCCTCAACCGCTTCGACGGCGAGCTCGAGGGCTTCGGCTCCGAGGTCATCGCGCTCATGGCGCGCGAGGGGCGGATCTAGGTGCGCCGCCGCGGCCGCGGGGAACGGACCCCGCTGAACGCGGAGATCAACGTCGTCTCGCTGATCGACGTGATGATGCTCCTCATGATCATCTTCATGATCACCGCCCCCATGATGCAGGGCGGGGTGGACGTCTCGCTCCCGCGCGCCGAGGCGCGGCCGCTCAACTCCCGGAGCGCGCTGGTCATCTCGGTGACCCGCGACGGCCGCATCTTCGCCGACGACGTGCAGCTCTCGCTCGGCGAGTTCCGCGGCACCTTCCGCCAGCTCGCGGCCAAGGCGGGCCGTGAGGGCGTCTACCTGCGCGCCGACCGCCGCGCCGACTACGGCCGCGTGGTCGAGGTGCTCGCGATCATGCGCGGGGCGGGCGTCGGCAACATCGGCCTCGTCACGGAGCCCGAGGAGATCGACCGGTGAGCGCGGCCCTCCGCCGGTCACCCGGGCTCGGCGGACCGCTCGCGCTCTCGGCCGTGCTGCACGGCGCGCTCCTCGCCGCCGCCGTCCTCTGGAAGGGCGGCGCGGTCCGCGACCTGCCGCCGATGTACCGCGTGGACCTCGTCGCGGCGCCGCCGGGCGAGCGGGCCGCGGGCGTGGTGCGCGAGACGCCGCCGGAGACGCCGCCCCCCGCCGAGGCGAAGGCCCCGCCCAAGGCCGCGATGAACACCGCCGAGAAGGTCGCGCCGATCAAGCCGCCGACCCGCTCGGCGAAGGCCCCGACCCGCGCCACCGAGAACATCACCAAGGCGCCCACCAAGCGCCCCGACCTCGCGAAGGCGCCGACCGCCGGCGGCGGCGCCGTCGGCGCGCAGGGGACCGACGTCGCCACGGTGCGCACGGAGGGGATCGATTTCCCCTTTCCGGGGTACCTCGAGAACATCGTCCGCCAGATCGCGATCAACTTCAAGCCGAGGAACCCCGGGGCGCTGCGCGCCGAGGTGTTCTTCATGATCCGGCGCGACGGGAGCATGACCGGGTTCCGGTTCGTGACCCGCAGCGGGAACTTCGCGTTCGACCTCGAGGCGCAGGGCGCGGTGGAGGCGGCCGCGGTCGCGTTCGGCCCGCTCCCCGCCGGCTTCACCGACGACATCCTCCCGATCTCCTTCAGCTTCGATCCCGCCCGTCTGCGATGAGCGCCCCACCGCATTTGCCCCGCGTCACGACTCCGTCACGGTCGCGCTTCCCCGCGGGCCTCGGCCTCGGCCTGCTCCTGCTCGGTCCCGCCGCGCTCGCGGCGCAGGAGCCCACGCAGGGCGTCCGCATCGGGCTCACGTACCAGGGCGGCACGCGCCCGGGCCTCTACGTGCTCCCGATGCGCGGCCCGCACGCCGACTCGATCCGCGCGATCCTCACGCGCGACCTCGACTTCGGCGACCGGATCAGCGTGATCGCGCCGGACTCGGGCGCCCCGCCGGCGGGGCAGCTCAACTACCAGCTCTACGCACGCCTGGGCGCCGCGGCGGTGCTGCACGTGACGCCGAACGCGGGGGGCGGATCGCACGTCGTGCTGCACGAGGTGGGGGCGGCCCGCGTGCTCAACACGGTCGACTTCCCGCTCGCGGGCGCGCCGCTCTCGGCCGAGTGGCGGCAGTCGGTGCACCGGATCAGCGACGAGGTGGAGCGCTGGGTGACCGGGGTGGCCGGCATCGCCGCGACGCGGATCCTCTTCATCCGGGGCGGCACGCTCTGGCAGGTGGACAGCGACGGGGCGAACGCGCGGCCGGTCGAGGGCGTGGGCGCGGCGCTCGGGCCGACCTGGCATCCCGCGGGCACGATGATCGCGTACACCGAGCTGCTCGACGACGGCACGCGCGTGGTCGTGCGCGACCTCGTGCGCGGCACGTCGCGCCGCTTCACCTTCGAGCCGGGCTCCAACACCTCGCCCGCGTTCTCGCCCGACGGGCGCACGCTCGCCTGGTCGAGCGGGAGCGACGGGACGGACCTCGTGAGCGTGCCGCTCGACGGGAGCGACCGCCCCTATCGCGTGACCGTCGGGCGCGGCACGACCAACTCGCAGCCGACCTTCGCGCCCGACGGACGGCGGATCGCGTTCACGACATCCCGGTTGGGCCCGCCCCAGCTATATATTACCGACAGCGATGGAGCGAACCCGGAGCTCCTCACGACCTCGGGGTTCGGTGACCAGCTCTATCGCGCGGACCCCGCGTGGTCGCCCGACGGCCGGTTCGTCGCCTTCTCGACGCAGGTCGAGGGCCGGTTCCAGGTCGCGACGATCGGGTTGCGCGACCGCGCGGTCAAGCAGCACACGACGGACGGGATCAACGAGGATCCCTCCTGGGCGCCCGACGCCCGGCATCTCGTCTTCACGTCCTCGCGGACGGGCAGCAAGCAGTTGTGGGTGCTGGACACCGAGTCCGGGCGTCTTCGGCAGTTGACGCACGGACCGGCCTCCCGGATGGCGGCCTGGTCGCCACGCTTCGCCAACGCGCGCTGAGTCGGCGCGCACTCGTTCACTTCTCTCCGAGGTTCCCCACCATGCAGAACCGAGCCCTCCTCCTCGCCGCGACGGCGATCCTCGTCGGCGGTGCCGCCGCGTGCCGGCCGTCCGCCCCGCCGACGCCGCCGGCGCCGGTCGTGAACCAGGATTCGATCGACGCCGCGAACCGCGCGCGCCGCGAGGCCGAGGAGCGCGCCCGTCGCGAGGCCGAGGAGCGCGCCCGCCGCGAGGCCGAGGCGCGCGCCCGCCGCGAGGCCGAGGCGCGCGCCCGCCGCGAGGCCGAGGAGCGCGCCCGTGCCGCG
>CAZPJF010000095.1:0-10730 GCA_964586095.1 uncultured Gemmatimonas sp.
CGTCGGCACCGCGACCGCGACGACGACGAGCACGAGGAGCATGGGGGCCGAGACGCCGAGCACCGTTGCCGCGCCGAGCGGCTCACCCGGGAACGCGCCGCCCAGCCGCGCGACCATCGCGCGCGAGAGCAGCGCGCCGAGGCCGGCGCCCACGACCACCAGCGCGGCGAACTCCGCCGCGACAAGGCGCAGGATGTCCGCGGTCCGCGCCCCGAGCGCCCGGCGCACGCCGATCTCGCGCAGGCGTTCGGTGACCCGGCGCTGCACGAGGGCGAACACGCCGAGGCCGGCCAGCATCACCGCCCCTGCCGCCGCGAGGAGCACGAGCATCGCGGTCCCGTTCACGGCGCGCTTGCGATCGGCGTCGAGGTCGACCAGCGCCGCCACGCGTGCCGGTGCCGCCGCCCACGCCGCCCGCAGCGCGCGCTCGGCGGCGACGACCGCCGCCGGCTCGCGCGTCCCGAGCAGCACCGTCGTCGCGGTCCCGCCGACCGGATCGGCCGAGAGCGGAACGTAGAGCATCGGCGCGGGCTCCGCCGTCTGCGCGGCCTCCTGCGTCTCCTCCACCACGCCGATGATCTCGTACACGGTCCCGTCGGCACCCACGCGCACGGTCTGGCCGAGCGGCGAGGGACCCCACAGCCGCGTTGCCAGCGCGCGACTCACGAGGGCGACCCGCGATGCGGACGCGACATCGGCGGCGGTGAACTCCCGCCCCGCGAGGAGCTGGATCCCCAGGGTTCCGACGTACCCCTCGGAGACGGCGTTGACGGCGACCAGGGTGCGGTCCCGTGCGCCTTCCACCCTGACGCGCCGCGGCCGGCCGCGCAGCGGCGTCCCGCCGGCCAGCGCGTACGGTGTGCCGCCGAGCGCGCGTGGCAGTGCGTCGCGCGCCCGCTCCCATCGGGCGAGCCGGCTCGCGGCGGTCGCGCCCGAATCGGCGCTCCCCTCGAACTCGAGCACGCTGGTCCGCGCCACGAACGCGAAGCCCGTCGATGCGGTGCGCAGCACGTAGGCCGCGTGCGCCGCGAGTGTCGTGGGGCCGAGCACCGCCATCGCGACCGTGAGCTGCGCGCCGACGACCACGCGCGCGAGGAGGAGGCGTTGCGCACGGTCGCCCGCGACCGACGCGCCCTGGCCGAGGTCTCGCGCCAGGTCGACCCGTCGCGCCGCGCGCACGACCACGGCGAGCACGATCGCCACGACCGTGATCGCAGGCAGGATGAGCCCCAGCAGGCCGAGCCCGGAGAGACCGCGGCTCACACCGCCCTCCCATCCGAGTCCCGTCGCGGCGAGCAGCAGCCGGAACATCCCCGCACCGGCGACGAGTCCTCCCGCCATGCCCAGCGCGAACGGCAGCACCGCGTCCGCGAGGAAGACGCGCAGCAGGTGGCGCGGCAGCGCCCCGAGGGCGAGGCGGATGGCGAGCTCATGCATCCGCATCGCCAGCCGACGGAGGGTGAGCAGGACCACGGTGCTGCCCGCCGACACCGCGAGCGCTCCCGACGCGACCCAGAGCAGGAACATCAACTGCGCGACCATGAGCTGGTCCGCCGGGAACACACCGCCGCGCAGCGGCGTGACCCGTAGCGTGACCAGCGCCTCCGGGACGGCTCCGTGCGCCGACCGCACCGCCGTGAACGCAGCGAGGAGTCGCTGCTCGAGCTCGGCCGCGCTCCGTCCCGCGCGTCGCCGCGCGACCACGCGGAAGCGCTGCAGCGCGCGCGCGTCCACCAGGCCGTGCTCCGCCGGGCGGAAGAGGGTCCAGTCGCGCACGTCGGCCCAGACATCGGCCGAGTTGAGGCGCTCGAGTCCCACGAACCGGCGCGGGAGCACCGCCGCGACGGTGACCAGGCGCCCCGCCAAGCGCGTCGAGCGCCCGACGATCGTGGGGTCGGCGCCGAACTCCGATCGCCACAGGCGGTCGCTGATGGCGACGCGCTCCGCCGTGGCCGCGACGTCGGTGGCATGCGGCTGCCACGATCCGAGCGTGGGGCGGACGCCGAGCAGGTCCAGGAACCCCGGCGACACGAACTGCGCGAGCACCGCGCGCCCCGCGGCGTCGGACGCGCCGAGGGAGAGCGACGCGGACGTGTACGCGGACAGGTCCGCCGTGCCGCGCACCGCATCCGCGAGGTCGGCGAAGTCCGGATACGACAGGAGGTCCTCGCGGCCGTCCGCGCCGACGCCGACCACCCAGGTGAGCGACGCCGCGTCCTGCACGCCGTCGGGTGGGCGCCGCTGGAGCGAGTCCGCGATGCCCACGACGGTCGTCACCACGGTCGTGAGGATCGCGATCGTCGCCGCGACCACGATCCCGTGCGCACCGCCCAGTCGCCGGAGCCTCATCAGGGTGCGTCCGGTCGGAACCGATCCCGCGATCCCCTCGTCACGCGGAGGGCGCGGCCGGTCTCGGCTTCGCGCACGAGCCCGGCGATCGCGATCGGCCACACGCGGGTGACGAGTCCCCTCACCTGCACCTCCGGCAGAGTGCGCCTGGCGCCCGGGGCGAACGCCCTGGCTGGCGCGGCGGGACAATGCTGCGGCGGAGACCAGCATTCCTCAAGTCCTGCCGTGCGCCAGGCTCCGCGCGTCCAGCCGCGCCGATGGAGTCGAGCCGCTTCGGTCAGCCCGGGGCAACCGCCGCGACGGCGGACGCGATCGCCCGCGCGATCTTCTCCGCCCCCTGCGCCGAGGGCTCGATCATCAGCGTGTAGTCCGCATCCTCCGTGCAGACCTCGCGCAGCTCCAGCACCTCGGCCCCCACGGCGCGCGCCGCGTGCACGATCCGGTCGTTCAGCAGCGCGATCGGGACCCGGGCGAGGTCGGCGAGCGGCGGCGGCTCGAGGCGCACTTCATAGATGGTGCAGCACACCAGCCGCGGCACGGCGACCGCCACGCGGCGCGCGACGTCGAGGTACTCGCGGCCGAAGCGCTGGGCCACGCCGTCGAGCCAGAGCAGCGTCCCCGCCGTGCCGCCATGGTCCCGCGCGAGCTCGTCGATCAGCGGCGTGCAGTCGTTGCCGCCGACGCTGAGCACGGCGATGTCCGGTCGCCCCATGCCGCGCAGCTGCGCCTCCACGTCGGCCATCACCGCGCCGTCCTCCGCGCGGAGGTCCACCTCCCACTCGGCGCCGAGGAGCCCGCGCAGGAGGGTGGCGGTGTCGGGCGCCGGGCGGGTGTACCAGATGTTGTCGAGGATCGAGTCCCCGAGCAGGACGAGGCGTCGCTGGCTCGGATCGCGGACCGTGGCCATGAGGGGGAATGTGCCCCCGTTGCGGACCGCTGTCCAACGCGGCGCGACGGCGGCGCTCACGGCACGCGCGTGTACCGCCCGCGGGCGAACCGAGCCAGGCGGAGGGCGGACCGCCACCGGATGTGCCATGTTCTCCCCATGCGCCTCACCGTGAACGGCCAGCCCCGCGACTACACCGGGAGCCCCGACCAGCCCCTGCTCTGGTACCTCCGCGACGAACTCGCCCTCACCGGCACCAAGTTCGGCTGCGGCATCGCCGCCTGCGGCGCCTGCACCGTCCATGTCGACGGCGCCCCGGTCACCGCCTGCGTCACCACGATGGGCACGCTCGACGGCAAGAGCGTGATCACCATCGAGGGGCTCAGCGACGCCGGCGACCACCCCGTGCAGAAGGCGTGGGCCGACGCCAACGTCCCGCAGTGCGGCTACTGCCAGTCCGGGCAGATCATGGCCGCGGCCGCGCTCCTCAAGGCCACCCCGCAGCCCACCGAGGCCGACATCGACGCCGCGATGAACGGCGTCATCTGCCGCTGCGGCACCTACGCGCGCATCCGCGAGGCGATCCGGAACGCGGCCGGCCTCACCACGACCGCGGGAGGACGCTGACCATGGCCGACCTCACCCACCCCTGGCTGAACCGCAACGCCGTCGCGCCACGCGGCATCGACCGCCGCGACTTCCTCGCCCGCCTCGCCGCCAGCGGCTTCGTCCTCGCCATCTCCGCCTCCGGCATCTCCTGCCTCGGCGACCTCGGCGGCGGCGACTTCGAACCCTCCGTCTACCTGCGCATCGGCGAGGACGGCATCGTCACCGTCATCGTCCACCGCAGCGAGATGGGCCAGGGTGTCCGCACCGGGCTCGCCATGGCCATGGCCGACGAGCTCGAGGCCGACTGGGGCTCCGTGCGCATCGAGCAGGCCATCGGCGACGCCAAGTACGGCGACCAGAACACCGACGGCTCCACCAGCATCCGCAACGGCGGGTGGATGAAGTTCCGCGAGGCCGGCGCCGCCGCGCGCCGCATGCTCGAGACCGCTGCCGCCGAGGAGTGGGGTGTACCGGTGAGCGAGGTGAAGTCCGCCAACGGCGAGGTCACGCACGCCGCGGGCGACCGCCGCGCGACGTACGGCGAACTCGCGAGGCGCGCGAGCAGGCTTCCCCTCCCCACCGGCGTCCCGCTCAAGACCCCCGACCAGTACCGTTTCATCGGAAAGGACGTCGCCTCGCTCGACCTGCAGGCGATGATCACCGGCCGCGCGAAGTACGCGCAGGACATGGCGATGGACGGGATGCGCATCGCGGTGATCCAGCGCCCGCCGGTGTACGGCGCCAAGGTCGCGCGCTTCGACGCCGCGGCCGCGCTGGCGGTGCCCGGCGTGGTGAAGGTCGTCGAGGTCCCCGCTGCCGCGATCCCCGCCGGGATGATGCCGCTCGGCGGCGTCGCCGTGCTCGCGACGAGCACCTGGGCGGCCATCGAGGGACGGCGGAAGCTCTCCATCGAATGGGGCGCCAGCCCCAACGACGGATACGACTCCGTCGCGTACCGCACGGAGCTCGAGGCATCGGTCCGGGCGCCCGGCAACGTCGTGCGCGACCTCGGCGACGCGGCCGCGGCGATCGCGGGCGCCGCGCGCCGAGTGACCGCGGAGTACCATGTGCCCCACCTCGCGCACGCCCCGATGGAGCCGCCGGCCGCGCTCGCCAACGTCGCCGGCGGCCGCTGCGAGGCGTGGGCCTGCACGCAGGACCCGCAGACCGCGCAGGGCGTCGTCGCCGGGATGCTCGGCATCGACAAGGAGCGCGTCGCCATCAACGTGACCTTCCTCGGCGGCGCGTTCGGCCGGAAGTCCAAGCCCGACTTCATCGCCGAGGCGGCCTGGCTGTCGAAGGACGCCGGTGCGCCGGTGAAGGTGGTCTGGACGCGCGAGGACGACATCCGGAACGGGTATCCGCACACCGTGAGCATGCAGCGCCTCGAGGCGGGCCTCGATGCGCGCGGACGGATCGTCGGGATGCTGCATCGCGTCGCGTCGCCGCCCATCGGCTCCACCTTCGCGCCCGACCAGGACTTCCATTCCGAGGGCGAGCTCGCGCTCGGAGTGCTCGACCTGCCGTACGACATCCCGAACGTGCGCGTGGAGGCGTGCAAGGCGCCGGCGCACTCGCGCATCGGCTGGTACCGCTCGGTGAGCAACATCCCGCACGCCTTCGCGCTCGGCTGCTTCATGGACGAGCTCGCGCAGGCCGCGGGCAAGGATCCCGTGCGCTTCCTGCTCGACGCGCTCGGCGGCGACCGCGTGATCGACATGGCGGCGACCGGCGCCGCGAAGCCGGTGGACAACTACGGCGCCAAGTGGGAGGACCATCCGAACGACACCGCGCGGCACCGCCGCGTGATCGAGACCGCCGCGCGCGAGTCCGGCTGGGGCCGGCCGCTGCCGCGCGGCGAGGGACGCGGGATCGCCGTGCACCGCTCCTTCCTCACGTACGTGGCCGCGGTGGTGCGCGTGAAGGTCGCGGCCGACGGGAGCATCACGGTGCCGCGCGTGGACATCGCCATGGACTGCGGCTTCGCCGCGCACCCGGAGCGCGTGCGCAGCCAGTGCGAGGGCGCCGTGGTGATGTCGCTCTCGAATGCGATGACGTCGGAGCTGACCTACGCGCGCGGGCGGACGGTGCAGTCGAACTACAACGATTATCGCGTGCTGCGGATCACGGGGGCGCCCACGGAGACGCACGTGCATCTCGTGCACGCGGGCGGACCGATCGGTGGCGTGGGGGAGCCGGGAGTGCCGCCGGTGGCACCGGCGTTCGCGAATGCGGTGGCGGCGGCGCGCGGGATCCGTGTGCGGTCGCTGCCGGTCGGCACGGCGCGATGAGGACACCAGCGGACGCTGCCTCGCCTGCGCCTCGATGACCCGCTCGATGACCCGCATGGCGACCAGGCGCGCTCCGGGCTCACAGCCGCTCGAGGAACTCCGCGTCGGCGATGTCCTGCGTGCGGCCGGTCGCGCGCTTGTTCGCGATGAGGTCCTCGCGCGACAGCATCGCTACCTCGACCTCGCCCAGGCGTGCGGGCACGCGTCGGCTCCACGCGGCGTCGAAGTCCACCCCGTAGAGGCGTGTCAGAAGGTCCACGCGATTCGGCGCACGGCCGAGCTGGATGACCCGGTCGTCAGCGACGAAATCATGTGCCGAGATCTCGAGCGACCCGAAGCCGAATGCCGTCAACGCGTCGACGATCCGCTGTCCGTTCTGTGTGTCCGGCCTCACGAAGAGGTCGAGATCCTCGGTCAGGCGCGGCCGTCCGTGGAACGCCACCGCATGGCCACCGGCGACGAGGAACTCAACTCCGTGCGAACGGAACAGCCCGAGCAACTCGAGCAAGTCCCTGTCCAGCAGCGCCGAAGGATTCACGGTAGCGGGCCTGGAGGGTCAACGCCTGGTCCAATCGCTCCTGCGGCTGCATCGCGGCCAGGGCGGCGCGCTCGGCGTCGTCGGCGTCGCGATGCGACGGGTAGATGCGAACGACTCGGTCCACGCCTTCAATCTAGCGACTCCGCGCAGTGACCACACCCCCACGCCCCAGCCAGCTCATGCGCCCTGCACCATCCCTCCCGGCGGCCGCGACCGCGCTCCTGCTCGCGCTCGCCGTCGGCGCCATCCCTGCCTCCGCATCCGCCCAGCACATCATCGGCGCGCGCGACGCGCGCGCCGTCCGCGCCGACAGCATCTTCCGCCGCTTCGACCGCTCCGACGCCCCGGGCTGCGCGCTCGGCGTCTATCAGGACGGCCGCCTCCTCTACGCACGCGGGTACGGCATGGCCAGCCTCGAGCACGGGATCGCGCTCACGCCCCGCTCGGTGCTCGACGTGGGGTCGATCTCCAAGCAGTTCACGGCGATGGCGATCCTGCTATTGGAGAAGGACGGCAAGCTCTCGCTCGACGATCCCGTCCGGAAGCTC
Organism: uncultured Gemmatimonas sp.; assembly: GCA_964586095.1. Taxonomy (GTDB): domain Bacteria; phylum Gemmatimonadota; class Gemmatimonadetes; order Gemmatimonadales; family Gemmatimonadaceae; genus Pseudogemmatithrix. Next base: position 7,222 of record CAZPJF010000095.1, read on the forward strand.
TTCCCCGAGATGCCGCCGTACGCCGACGGCGTCACCTGGCGCCGCGCGCTGAGCCAGACGAGCGGCCTGCGCGACCTCTGGACCCTGTGGGGCCAGACCGGCCGCACCTTCCGCGGCGACACGATCGACGCGCTGCGCGTGATCACCCGCTCGGCCGAGCCCAACTACCCACCGGGCGCGCGCTACCTCTACACCAACTCCGGCTGGATCCTCGCCGCGCAGGCCGTCTACCGCCTCACCGGCCAGTCGCTCGCGCAGTTCGCCGAGGCGCGGATCTTCGCGCCGCTTGGCATGCGGGACACCCGCTACCTTGGCGACAATGCGATGGTGATCCCAGGCCTCGCGACCGCGTACTCTCCTGAGCCCCGCGGCGGCTTCCGCGTGGCGCGCAACACGTACGATGGCGCCATCGTCGGTGCGGGTGGGGTGCACTCCACCATCGAGGACTTCGGGCGCTGGCTCGACAATTTCGACCGGCTCCTCGTGGGCGACGCGGCGATGGTGCGCACGATGACCACGCCGACCGCGCTCACCGATGGCTTGCCCGCGCGGTCGGGCTTCACGCAGGCGTACGCCGTGGGCCTCAACGCCGGCACGCTGCGCGGGCTCCCGGTGGTCTCGCATGGCGGGAGCTGGGCCGGCTACCGCGGGCACTTCCTGCGCTTCCCCGACCAGCGGTTCGCGGTGGCGACCTTCTGCAACGTCGCCGACGCCGGCCCCGATTCGCTCGCACGGCAGGTCGCCGGCATCTACCTCGGTGAACGGATGGCACCGGACACGGTGAGCGCCTGGGTGGCGGCGCTCGACGCTACGCCGGCGGCGACGGTCCCGGACGCGGAGCGGCGTGCGATCACGGGGATCTGGCGCAACGTCGAGCGCGGGCAGGTGCAGCGCATCCGCCTGGTGGGGGACACGCTCTTCGCGCTCGGCGGTGAGCGGACGCGCGTGGCGCCGCTCGGCGGCAGCCGCTATCGGCTCGGGCGCGGGACCGAGCTCCGGCTCGCGGCCGATGGCGGGGCGCTCCATTCCCGGTCGGCCGCCGACACGGCGACGTACGAGCGCGCCGACTCGGTGGCGCTCACCGCGGCGCAGCTGGCGGAATACGCCGGCGAGTACCGAAACGAGGAGATCGAGACCACGCACAGTTGGCGCGTGGAGAAGGGCGAGCTCGCGGTGTACGCCGCGGGGCGCCGGCTCGGTGCGCTCGAGGCGACCTATCGCGACGGCTTCGTGCGCGGCGGCGCGGTGATCGACGTGACGCGCGACGCGCGCGGGCGCGTCACGGGGTTCGTGCTGCAGTCGGGGCGGGTGCGCGACCTGAGGTTCACGCGCGTGCGCTGAGCCGGCGCCGGCCCCTACCCCTCGACCGACCCGACGCGGAACGGCTGGAGCGCCCGCACCCGCCGTGTGACGATCAGGTAGCTCCCCACGGCGAACACCAGCGCCGTCGCGCCGCCCACCGCCGCGCCGAAGACCGCGCCGGCGCCCCCGCCGATCGCCCGGGTGGCCGGGAGCCGGGTGATCGCCTCGGAGGCGAGCGCCGCCACCAGCCCCACGTACGAGAAGGTCATCCACCAGTAGTGGACCTCGACGCGGTGGGACCGCTTGAACGCCTGGCGCTCGAGCCGCGCCCGGCGCGCGCTCCGCGCGCTGAGCGTCCCCGCGACGATGCCGGTCAGGCTGATGATCGCCGCGACGTGGAACGGGCCGAACCCGCCGAACAGCCCGTAGAGCGTGAACGCCGTCACGTTCACCGTCAGCATCGCGACGACGTACGTCCAGCCGAGCTGGCGGTGCCGGCGGCCACCCTTCGGTCCCTGCACGAGCACGACCGCACCGAGGGCGATCGAGGCGATCGAGGCCGCGAAGTGGATCATTCCCATTGGGCTCATGCCGACATCGTACGCCGGGCGTCCATCCGGGTTTCATGGCACCGTGGGCACGGGCCGCACCCGTCGCGCCAGTAACGACTCGGCCTCCAGCTCGACAGGGCCGCTCGGTGGATCCATCGGGAGCGATGCGCCAGTGAACCGGTTCAAACCCTCGGAGGCCACGGTACATCCAACTGGAGGACCCACTCCCCCACTGACGCACTCGCATGCCCCGCCCCTCGATGATCCGCCAGCTCGTCGGCGCCGCAGTCGGGCTCGCCTGCACGGCCGGCGCCCTCGCCAGCCAGGCGCCCGCGCTCCTCGATGCGCGACAGGCGCAGGAGGACTTCGACATCCTGCAGCGCGCGCTCGCCGAGGCGCACGGCGGATTCACCCGGTTCGTCACGCGGCCCGAGCTCGATCGCCGCATGGCGGCGCATCGGACCCGGCTGGCGCGGCCCCTCAGCCAGCTCGAGCTCGCCGGCATCCTGTCCGAGGCGATCGCCGAGCTTCGTGATGGCCACGCCCGGCTCGAGCTCGACTCCGCGACCGCGTCCGCCCTGGCGACAGCCGCCCTGTTGCCGCTGCGCGTGTCCCTCGAGCAGGACCGGCTCATCGTCCGCCTCAACGATTCGCCGGCGGATCGCACCGTCGTTCCCGGGATGGAGATCGTCAGCATCAACGGTCGTGCTTCCGGAGAGATCCTGCGCGCGCTCTGGCCGAAGGTATCAGGTGACGGCTTCATCGAGACGGGGCGACGGCATCGCCTCGCACAGGAGTTCGCCCGACTCCACTGGCTCCACATCGAGCGCGCAGCCGCCTACGCGGTCGTCGCGCGCGACGCGAGCGGCCGGCAGGTCAGCGCGACGTTGCCGGGCGTGCCCGATGCCGCGCGCCGCACGGTCACGAACCCCGTCAATGCCGACTTCGCACGGAACGCCGCCCGATTGGACGGTCCGCCGGGCCGCATCGCCCTCGAGTTCCTCGACGGTGGGCGTGTCGCACGCCTCCGCATCCGGGCCTTCGACGGCCAGACGTTCATGGCGACGCTGGACAGCGTCTTCGACGACCTGCGGTCGCGCGGCACGCCATCCCTGATCCTCGACCTCCGCGGCAACGGCGGCGGCGTCGACGAGTACGGTGCGCGGCTGGTGTCGTACTTCGTGGAGACGCCCTTCCGGTACTTCGATCGGATCCACGTGACCACGATCGCGCCGTCCTTCGCCACGTGGCTGCCGCGCACCTTCGACGCGATGAAGTCGGGCACCGTCGCCGACCCGGCCGGTGGATTCCTGGTCACGCCGGAGCGGCATCCCGGCGTGGGAGAGCAGCAGCCGGCGCCGAACGGCTTCCGCGGCCGCCTCGTGGTGCTGATCGACGGAGGGAGCTTCTCCACCACCGCCGACGTGGCCGCCCAGCTGCGGTCCCGGAAGCGCGCCCTCTTCGTCGGCGAGGAGACCGCCGGCACGTACGAGGGGAACACATCCGGGCTGAATGCGCTCATCGTGCTGCCCCACTCGAAGCTCCGCCTTCGCGTGATGATGTACGGATACTGGAATGCCGTGACGCCGGTTCTCGGCGGTCGCGGCGTGGTTCCGGACCACGTGGCGCCGTTGCGGGTCGCCGACATCCTTGCCG